>CAJXGP010000032.1 GCA_913053915.1 uncultured Ignavibacteriales bacterium
CAAATTCAAATTTTCCATATATTCCATCAATTCGCTATTTATTTCAATGTTTACTTTATTCAATAACAAGAAACGGCCTGCGTTCCAAATTTTGTTGGCAAAGTTTCGTCCGATTTCGCACTTATCTGTACTGAATAGGACGTCCTGTCCCAGCGGAGCAAGATAAATTATAGTAAACCGAAGCGCATCAGCACCGTATTCTAAAATTACATCAAGAGGATCTGGAGAGTTACCCAGAGATTTGCTCATTTTCCTTCCTTTAATATCTCTGATAATACTCGTAAAATAAACATGCTCAAAAGGAATATCATGTTTGAAATGTAAACCTGCCATAATCATTCTTGCAACCCAAAAGAAAATAATATCCGGAGCAGTGACAAGCGTATTTGTCGGATAATAATAATCTTGTTCCTCTTCGGTTTTGAAAACCTCATAAGCCCACAGCCAACTGGATGCCCACGTATCGAGTACATCCTCATCCTGATTCCAATTTTCGATGTCTTCAGGTGGATTTACATCGCAATATATTTCATTAGTTTTTTTGTGATACCAAACCGGAATTCTATGCCCCCACCAAAGTTGACGTGAAATACACCAATCTTTTATGTTGGTCATCCAATGATCATAGGTTTTAGTCCAATGTTCAGGATAAAATTTTATTCTCCCACCTTTGACCGCTTCCAGCGCCGGTTTTGATAATTCATCCATTTTCATAAACCATTGCTCGGATAAATAAGGTTCGATCGGTACACCGCCTCGTTCGGAATAACCGACTTTATTTTGATAGTCTTCTACTCTTTCGAGCAAGCCTAACTCTTTTAATCTGATAACTATTTTTTGACGTGCATCGAATCGGTCTAATTGTCTGAATTCTAACGGAACATTTTCATTGGTAGCAGCATCTTCATTGAAGATATTTATTATTTCAAGATTATGACGTTTACCCATTTCATAATCGTTTATGTCATGAGCCGGAGTAACTTTAACTGCGCCGGTCCCGAATTCCATATCGACATAATCATCGGCAAAGATAGGAATTTCACGGTTCACTATCGGTAGAATTACGGTTGTACCAATTAATTTTTTGTATCTAATATCATTAGGATTAACGGCTACACCTGTATCCCCAAGCATAGTTTCAGGGCGGGTAGTAGCAACAGTTATAAATTGATCTCTTCCTTTAATGGGATATTTTAGATACCAAATTTTCCCGTTTTGTGTTTTATAAATTACTTCTTCGTTAGAAATAGCTGATTTGGAAGCCGGACACCAATTAACCATTCTATATCCACGATAGATTTTTCCTTCTTTGTAAAGCGCTGCAAAGGATGCGATTACCTTTTTATCATAATCATCGTCCATTGTAAAACGCTCTCGCTGCCAATCACAACTTACACCTAGCTTTTTAAGCTGCTGTATAATAATTCCGCCATATTTTTCTCTCCATTTCCAACAGTGTTTTATGAATTCTTCCCTGCCGATTTTATTTTTTTCGATACCGTGCTGTTTTAGATAATTAACCACCTTTGTCTCCGTAGCAATAGATGCATGATCAGTACCGGGCACCCAGCATGCATTGTAACCTTGCATACGTTTTGTACGAATGAAAATATCTTGTATCGTATTGTTCAAAATATGTCCCATAGTAAGCATACCGGTTATATTTGGCGGCGGGATCACGATAGTATAAGGTCGCTTATTTTTATCTATTTCCGAGTGAAATATGTTATTATCAGTCCATACTTTGTACCACTTATCCTCAACATTTGCCGGATTATATGCTTTCGGTATTTTGTTTATATTTTGCTCTGGCATTAATTTTCCATTATTTTTTCAAATAAAGTGGAAATATAAATAATTTTTCTTGACTTCCAACTAGTTTAAATGAAAAAATACCTGATCATTTTATCTTAAAAAAATTAGATTAATTTTATTAATTTATCTTTAGTAAATGGGTAAATTATTATTTAATATTATTTATAATAAATTAAGAACATATAAAATTATGAAATCATTTCTAATCATTGCAGCAATTGTTCTATCGATTTGTATGAAGGCGAAATCTCAAACTTTTAATAATACTTACAACAAGCAAGAAAAATCAATAAATAATAATGCCGTCTGGTCTCCGAGTATGAAGGAAATGGATTTATTGGTAAATGAATGCGGAGGTATCGCACCTTCAAAATTAGGGACTTGTTTGATTTCCGTAATGAGGAAATCCGGAGCTTCGCCTCAAGCAATTTCATTTGCCCAATTGCTGAACGGTAATGGGTATCTGAGAAATTTTTATGATGCAGGAACAGTCGATGCGGCAACCGTTTATTTCCCATTTAAATCAAATGATAAATTAGGGTTGTATCTTGTAAACGGAAACCCTCGTTTAATTAATGTTGATAATGAGAAAATATTACCTTTAAATGAGCTGGAAAATAATGTGGTTTTTTTTCAAATGAAGAAAAAATTTCCTCATGTTACATTACTTCCGGGCGTTCGAAGCGGTGCTGGTGCCTTTGTTTCTGAAAAGTGGAAAAAAACAGGACAAAGATTTCTTATAAATTATAAATTAAAAAATGGTTGTCTAAATTGTGAATTGTTAGGTTTCGTTACAGTGGCATTTGATTTTGATAGTACAGGAAATTTTCTTGGTTCGAAGATTATTAAGATTATAAAATTATATCCCAACAATGCAAACCACACAAATAACGGCGAAAATATTCATGTTTATTCCGATCCTTCGAAAACTATCAGAATAAACCAAGGTGTTGAATTTGCCATAATATTAAAAACAAATCCGGGTACCGGCTACAAGTGGGAACTAGCTCATCCTCTGAATTTAAAGATAATAAAGCTGATGGGTACTAATGTGGTCAAGCCGTATTATTCATATCTTCCCGGTTCACCTGCGAAAGTTGTTTTTAGGTTGAAGGCTGTCGGCAGTGGACGAAGTACCGTCGAACTTAAATATGTTAGGGCATGGGAAAGTACTACTCCAGGTGAAACGGTTTCTTTTAAGGTAGTTGTATATTAAGATTCTTATATTTAAAATAGATGAAGCCGGTCCTAAGGGAGTGAAATAGAATAAATGATTTTGAAATATAATTGCGATACACTAAAAAAACTGAGATAGTTTAATTTGCGATGAACCGGGAGTTCTGAAATTAGAAATAATGTGTTTTTTAAAAAATTATTTTTAATTCTTCAATTATATTATATTATAATATCATATTTAATATTAAAATTAGTGTGCACTAACAATTTTTACAAAGCACGAACGAATTGTTATTACTATAATACTAGTCTAATTGTAAATTATAATTATAAAAAATGGATGAAGTAATTTACCTAGATAACGCAGCAACAACAAAAGTAGATCCTAGAGTTGTTGAAGCTATGTTACCATATTTTACTGAACATTACGGAAATGCTGCAAGCAAACATATTATGGGAAGTAATGCAAATAAAGCCGTAGAATCTGCTAGAGAGAAAATAGCAGATCTCATTAGATGTTCAACTAGTGAGCTAATATTTACTTCTGGGGCTACTGAATCAATTAACTTATCACTCAAAGACTTTGTTGCTTCTAATAATAAAAAAGACAACCACATTATTACAGTTAAAACTGAACATAATGCTGTTTTAGATTCATGTAATTACTTAAAGACTAAAGGGATAGATGTAACATATTTAAATGTTGATAAAAATGGTTTAATAAATTTAAATAATTTAAAAAAAGAAATTAGAAATGAAACGATTTTAGTTTCTGTAATGTTTGTAAATAACGAGACAGGTGTCATACAACCTATCAAAGAAATAGCCGAAATTTGTCACGAACGAAATATATTTTTTATGAGTGATGCTACGCAAGCTGTTGGAAAAATTAAGGTAGATGTAGAGGAACTAGGAATTGATATTATGACTTTTTCAGGACATAAATTTCACGGACCAAAAGGAATTGGTGGACTTTATATACAAAGAAAACGACCCCTTAAAGTGCGACTTGAACCAATACAGTTTGGGGGTGGGCACGAAAAAGGTTTTAGAAGTGGAACACTAAATGTGCCTGGCATAGTTGGTTTAGGGAAAGCTTGCGAATTAGCTAAAACTGAATTTAATGATTACGATACAAAAGTAAGAATTATGAGAGATGATCTAGAAAACAAATTGTTGGAGATCGGTGGTTCTTGGATTAATGGAGATAAAAATAAAAGAGTACCAAATATTTTAAACATTGGTTTTAATGGAGTTGATAGTGATGTACTATTAGCTGGTTTGAAAAGAATAGCTATTTCAAAAGGATCTGCATGTTCTTCAGATTCCGTTAAACCTTCTCACGTTTTGAAAGCGATGGGATTGAATGATAAAGAAGCATATTCTTCTTTAAGGTTTAGCTTAGGTAAATTTAATTCTTTTTTAGATATCACTAAGACTATTTCTATCTTAAAAGGATATCTACTTAAAAATAAAGAAACAATTTTATATGAGTAAATTAATTTTTTCAGGTCATGAATCTTTTCATTGTAGGAATGTTTGGCTTAAGAAAGGCTATGATTTTCTACATCTAAAACATAAGTTTAGTGAACCCTCAGCAGTAGTTAATTTAGGTGTTGGTAAAAATATGGTTTCAGCTATCAATTTTTGGATGAAATCATTTGGATTAATGGCTGATAGCAACAAATTAACTGAATTATCAAAATTAATTTTTGATAAAAATGGAGTTGATCCTTATTTAGAGAATCCCTCAACTCTTTGGCTTCTTCACTTTCACTTAGTTACAAAGAATCACTCATCTATTTATTCACTTGTTTTTAATGAATTCAGGAAAAAAAGAATAGAATTTAGCAGGAGACAATTGTTACATTTTCTCTTATCAAAATGTAATGATGCGGAATTAAATTGCAGTGAAAAAACTATTCAAAGAGATATTTCCGTTTCTCTACGCAATTACATAAGGCCTCAAAAAACAAATAAGAATCCGGAAGAATTATTTAGTGGAATCTTTATTGACCTAAATTTAATAGAACCTCTCAAAAAATTCGACGAAGATGAAATTGATTGGTATAAAATTGAGAATAAAGAAAGAAATGATCTACCGGCAGAAATAATTCTTTATTGCATTTTATCCAATGCCAATTATATCAGCTCTATATCCTTTGAAGATTTGTTGCACAGTTTTAACAGTGTAGGTAATGTATTTGCGATTAGCCCAAAGGACCTATTAAATAAAATAAATATACTGACAAAAAAATACAGAACGATTCAATTTACTGAAGATGCAGGTATACGATTATTGCAGTTCACAAGTAAACCTGATAAGATAAAAATATTGCGAGAATATTATGGCAAATAAGTTTTCTCCTTCAATAAATATATTACGAGATCAGGGTAAAGAAGTAGACTATATTCCAACACCTAATGCGGAAAGAGTAATTGAGAATTTAAATAAAAACTTTGACAAAGGAATAAAATCATTCTATTTAGTTGGTTCTTTCGGTACAGGCAAAAGCTCATTTTTATTAGCACTTGAAAATCAAATTTCACACGGGAAAAAGATATTCAAAACTAAAATAACTTTTAATGGTAAAATAAAATTTCAAACTCTCAACTTCGTGGGCGATTATCATTCCTTAGAGGATTCAATTAGAGAGAAATTAAAGATTGATAATAAAAGTGACTTATTGGAAGAATTAAATAAGCTTTATATAAAAGTTAATTCTTTAAATAAAGGCTTATTAATTGTAATTGATGAATTTGGAAAATATTTAGAATATGCATCAAAGAATAATCCGGAAAGAGAACTTTATCTGATACAAAAATTAGCTGAGTTTGCTAATGACCACAGTAAAAATATTCTTTTCATAACTACACTTCATCAAGGATTTGATGTATATCGAACTAATCTTGATGCGAAATTAAGAAATGAATGGGAAAAGGTAAAAGGCAGGTTAATAGAGATTCCATTTAACGAACCTGTTGAGCAATTACTTAACTTGGCAGCCAAATATCTTACTAGCAAACCACAAAATATTATTAAAGAGGAATTGAAAGTTGTTTTGAATGCTATTAAGGAAGCACATATATATCCTTTAAATAATAGCATAAATGAAAATTTGGCTATTAATCTCTATCCGCTTGATTTACTTTCTGCAGGTATTTTAACAAAATCTCTTCAAAGATATGGGCAGAACGAACGCTCATTGTTTACTTTTCTTAAAACAACGGATTTTCCAAGGGAAATTAATAAAAAACAACTTTATTATAATTTAGTTTCCATTTATGATTATTTGATAGAAAATTTTTACTCATTATTATCTTCGAAACAGAACCCTGATTATTTTAAATGGACGATTATTCGAAATACTATTGAACGAAATGAAATTGTCTTTGAAAAAGAGGCTTCACATAAAGAAAAGTTAATTAAAACAATAGGACTTTTGAATATTTTTTCACAGAAAGGGGCTCTCTTAAATAAAAAGTTTTTGTGTATATACGGAAAACTTGTGCTCGGGATTACGAATGTAGAAAACGAAATAAACTTACTTGAGAAAAATAAATTGATAAGATATCAATCTTATTCCGACACTTATGTTTTGTTCGAAGGAACGGATGTAGATATTGATTTGGCACTTAATGATGCTGAAAGAAACATTAATAATAAACCCAACATAGTAACGAAGTTAAAAGAATATTTTAATTTTCCTTATTTAACCGCAAAAGCAAGTTATATTAAAAAGGGAACCCCGAGATTTTTTAAATTTATTCTCTCCGAAATACCTACGAGATTAAAACCACAAGAGGAGTATGATGGAATAATAAACTTAATATTTAATGAAAAGATTAAGATAGAAGACATTCAAGCTGTTTCTCGCGAGGTCTCTGAGGCGAACTTATATGTTTTCTATAAAAATGCTGAGTTGATCAAAACAACAATAATCGAGATAGATAAAGTAAATTATGTGTTAAACAATACTTTAGATGATCGTGTAGTACAAAGAGAATTAAAAAATTTAAAAGAAAACTTGATAACTGAGTTAAATGAACTTGTATTTGAATCTCTCTTTTATAAAAACTCTAAAATAATTTGGGTTTTTAATGGCGAAGTAGTTGCTATCGATTCAAAAACCACTTTTAATAAAATATTATCAGAAATAATTGACGATATTTATGTTGAGACGCCCACATTTCATAACGAATTAATTAATAGAGCCAAATTACCCGGTGTTATAACAAGAGCGCGTAAATTATTCATAAATCAATTGATGAATTATTGGGATAAAGAAAATTTAGACTTTCCGGAAGATAAATTCCCGGCAGAGAAAACCATTTATCTCAGTTTACTAAAAGCTACGGGGATACACAGAAAAAATAATAATGAATACATTTTAGCCGAACCCCTTGATAAATCTTTTAATTACTTGTGGAAAAAATGCGAAGAATTCATCAATGCTAGCAAATCCTCGAAAAAAAATCTTTTTGATTTAATCGAAATATTAAATGATAAACCACTAAAACTAAAACAAGGATTTATAGATTTATGGCTATCAATATTTCTGTTTATTAAGAGAGACGACTATGCACTATTCGAGAAAGACACTTATGTCCCATCATTAAATCTTGATTTAATAGACATTATCATAAAATATCCACAACATTACTATATTAAGGCGTTTGATGTTAAAGGTGTAAAACTCGACTTATTCAACCGATACAGAACCTTGATTAGTAAAACAAAAGAAGAAACGATATCAAACCAAAGTTTTATTGATACAATCAGACCATTTTTAACATTCTACAGAACTTTACCTGAATACACAAAACGAACAAATAAACTAAGTAAATCAGCCATTGCTTTTCGAAAAGCTATTGCCAATGCTAAAGATCCGGAAAAAACTTTTTTTGAAGAATTTCCTGCTGCATTAGGCTATTCAACGGTAAAGCTTTATGAGTCGAGTAAATATCTTAAAGATTACGTTATACAACTTCAAGATTGCATTCAAGAATTAAGAACTTGCTACGATGAATTACTTAATAGAATTGAAGAATTTTTATGTAATCAATTTGAATTTGATAACAAAATTTTTCCAAGCTATAAACAAATTTTAATTGAAAGATATGCTTCGGTAAAAAGTTATTTGCTTCTCCCATATCAAAAAACATTTTATAAGCGAGTTATCTCACAATTAGACGACCGAGACTCTTGGTTGAATTCTATTATTCAAGCATTAATCGAAAAGAACTTAAATCAAATAAACGACGATGAAGAAAAAATAATATATGATAAGCTAAAAAATATCCTTTATGAGTTTGATAGCTTTTCAGAATTTACTAAGTTGCAAATAAATAAAAAGACTGAAAAAGCATATAGAGTTGATATTACATCAACTGAAGAAAGTTTAATTAGCTCAATCGTTAGGTTATCAAAAACAAATGAGCAGAAAGTAAAGAGAATAGAGGAAAAAATTAAAAATCAATTGAGTGAAGATAAAACTCTTAACAAAGCAGCATTAATAAATTTGTTAAAAAAAGAATTACGAAATGATGAGAGTTGAAAATGTTTTAGGAATTTCCGGGGGCAAGGACAGTGCTGCATTAGCAATTTATCTAAAAGATAAATATCCCCAATTAGATATCACCTATTATTTTTGTGAGACAGGAAAAGAACTTGATGAAACATACAAGATTATTGAAAATCTAGAAATATATTTAGGTAAACCCATAAAAAAATTAAAAGCTGCTAAAAATATTGATGACGAAAAACAATTTGATCACTATTTAAAACTTTATGGTGGCTATCTACCTTCTGCAAACGCACGATGGTGTACAAGAAAAATGAAGTTGGAACCGTTTGAGGAATTTGTTGGAACTGCTCCAACAATCTCCTATGTTGGTATTAGAGGAGATGAAGATAGGGAGGGGTATATTTCACATAAAGGAACTATTCAATCAATATTTCCTTTTCGTAAGAACATTTGGAGCAAAGAGATAATAAATAATCTACTTGCTAATAAAAATATTTCACTTCTAAATGAAATTAGCTTAGTTACTACTTCCAAGAGATTTTTAGATACGATTGTTAGAATATTAAACGAACCATTATCTTTTCAATATGATCAAGACAGAAAACTTGGTGACCTTTTAACAATAAGCATTTATGAGTTTAATAAAATAGTTTTCGAATTTTTAAAGACAACCAATTATCCAATTTCTTTTTTAGAAGACTTTCCTTTAATTGAGAATGAGGATATTTTAATTAGAGATGATATTTTTAGAATTTTAGAAGAAAGTGGTGTTGGGATTCCCGGATATTACAATAAAATTGAATTTGAAGTAAATGGAAAAAAGGGATATTATTCAAGAAGCCGTTCAGGCTGCTTTTTTTGTTTTTTTCAGCAAAAGATAGAATGGATTTGGCTATACGAAAATCACAGAGAAAGATTTGAAAAAGCTATGACTTATGAAAAAGACGGCTATACTTGGATGCAGGATGAACGACTTGAAGATATAATAAAGCCTGAAAGAATTAAACAAATTAAAGAAGAACAATTAAAAAGAGCAGCAAGAAACTCAAACCCACGGTCTCCTTTTTTAATAGACATTTTAGAGGAAGCTGAAGGTGAGGGTTGTGCTGCGTGTTTTATTTGATGGTGGCTTATGGCTTACGAAATTGATTTTAATCAAAAAGGAAATTATAAACTACATACAAGAAAGTTCTTTCTTAAACCATCTCTTTGGATAGATTCTAGTAATCAATATACTTTTAACTTAAAATGGAAACGAATAAAATTCAACAGAAAAAACTTTTCTATTTTACCTAACAAAAAGGGGATTTATTGTTTTGTAGTAGTTCCTAAATTTCAACATTTTTTTGAAACAAGATATTTATTTTATGTTGGCAAAACTACACGAACATTAAAAAAAAGATATAATGAATATCTACAGGATCAAGCAGGTAAAGGGAAACCAAGGCCAAAGGTGTTTGAAATGCTTAATCTTTATAAAGAAAATCTGTATTTCTATTATTCTGTGGTTAACATTAACACTGACATTGATGTTATAGAAAAAAAATTATTGAATATTTTTGTTCCTCACATAAATACTGATATACCAAATGCCAAAATTAAACCGGAGTTTAAGAATTTATATGAGTAAAAATAAACTAACTTTACCTTGCCTTAGAGCTAGAATGGGCGATTGGTTTTATTATGTTACTGTTATGCAGTTTAGTGATATAAATCAGCGACTTTCTATGGTTGATGAAATTCATAATAAAATAATTGAAGTGATCAAATAGTCTGAAAAAGTTCAATGGA
>CAJXGP010000033.1 GCA_913053915.1 uncultured Ignavibacteriales bacterium
CCTCTCCTAAAGGATAGAATTATTAAAAATATATATCCATATTTAGAATAGAGCCATTTGTTATTGTAGTAAAGTTCATTTCCAAGAATCAATCAGTGATTTGTTATTGTAGTAAAGTTCACTTCCAAGAATCAATTGAAAATTTGCAACTGAGCTGTCATCAATAACTTTTACAAATGCCAATTTTGAACGTGAAGAAAATGAACCGTAATTTAACAAAAGCGTATCCGAATCTGATTTGAAAAACCAGTCGTTATTATTTCCATAATTTATTTTAATGCAGAAAGCATCCGTTGAATCTACTAAATCATTACCGTTAAATACTTGTTCCTTCGGTACATTAACGGAAAAGATTTCCGATGTATAAAGAAACAGCACGGTTTCAAATGTAACCGGCGGTTTCCCTGTCTTGCTGAATTTAACAACGGGATCTTCTTCTTTCCGGTTATACTTATCGAGACCCCAACCGACTATTATTTTTGCCGAAGCAGTTGTATCTGAAGGATAAAGTCCAAAATATGGAGTAGTAACCGAATGCGTTAATAAATTTAAATTTGTATGAAGTTTGTACATTGGAGCTAAATGAAAATATTGATCAAAAGTATGAGTTCCGCTACCGGTAATTTTATCTGAAATAATCCAGTAATTCGGTATTGTTTTTGCAAAAAATATACTTCTTTTAATTGACAATCCTGGATATGCATTATGGCTGCCTTCAACAAAAGTAAAACTTGGCAAGTGTGTAAATTCCAAACTATATCCGCCAAGTTAATAAAAACAGAATTACGCCATCAAAGCACAGATAGCGACAGTGTTAACAATATCGCCAACACTACAACCACGGCTTAAATCGAAGAACGGTCTTTTTAATCCTTGAACGACTGGTCCTACTGCTTCAGCTTTTCCCATTCTTTGAGCAATCTTATAACCGATATTTCCCGCATTCAAATCGGGGAAAATAAGAACATTTGCCCTGCCGGCAACCTCACTGCCGGGAGCTTTTCTTTTTCCTACCGGTTCTACCATGGCTGCATCAAGTTGCAGTTCTCCATCTACTTTCAAATCCGGTTTCTTCTCTTTTATAATATTTAATGCATTTAGTACTTTATCAACCGACTCATGCTTAGCGCTACCTTTAGTTGAGAATGAAAGCATTGCTACATAGGGTGTTTCACCGGTAAGTTTCAGATGATTTTTTGCAGTAGAGATTGCTATATCCGCTAGTTGAGAAGCATCAGGGTCGGGAACAACAGCACAATCGGCAAAACTATAAGTTTTCTCCGGGAAAACCATCAAGAAAAAGCTTGAGACGATCGAAATACCTTCCGACATTCCAATGCATTGGATTCCGGCTTTTAAAACATCACCCGTCGATGCAATCGACCCGGCGACACTTCCGTCAGCCATTCCTTCCTTTACCATCATAGCTCCGAAAAATAGATCTCTCTTCATAGTTTCACGAGCTTGTTCAATTGTGATTCCCTTTTTCTTCCTAAGATTAAAATATACATTAGTAAAATCACTCAGCTTATCGGAAGTAGCAGGATTAATAATTCTTATACCGGATAGGTCTAATCCTAACTTATCAGCATTTTCCCTTATTTTGTTTTCCTCGCCTAAGGTAATAATTGATGCGATTCCGTTTTTTAATAATATTTCAGCGGTACGGAGAATTCTATCATCATGTGATTCGGGTAAAAGTATTGTCTTTTTATTTTTTGAAGCTTTTGCTTTAATATTTGATAATAATTCGATTTCCATGGCTATTCCTTTATTTTAAATTAATTGCCTTTAAAATTACAAAAATTATATGTGAAATTGATATGTTATGCTTATTTTTAGACGATATAATAAATACTTTGTTGCCGCATATTATTGACGCAATAAAAAAATGATAAAAATTGTATTATTAATAATTATTTCATTATTATATATTTTGAATTCAATAATAAAAGGGCTGATTAAGTCGTTTTAACGTTGATTTTTGATGATAAAAACGATACATTCACATTCTTAATTTTACTATGATATCGAGAAATTTAAAGTTACTAAAAGAAATTATAGATAGAAAGTGCTCCGAAGTTAAAAGAGATCCCTCGAAAATTAAGCTGATCGCAGTTTCAAAAAATTTTGGTATCGAAGAGATAAATAAAGCGATAAATGAAAGCTTAGAAGATTTTGGCGAAAACAAAGCTCAAGAATTAGAAGCTAAATACAATATACTAGGGGATAAAATAAGATGGCACTTTATCGGAAATCTACAAAGAAACAAAGTAAGATTTGTTGTAAAATCTGCCGATTATATCCATTCTGTTGATTCCCTAATGCTTGCTTCTGAAATAAACAAAAGAGCCGCTAAAATCAATAAGAAACCTAAAGTTCTTTTACAGATAAAAACTTCAGATGAACCGAGTAAATCGGGTTTGACCGATAAAAGTGAAATCAAAGATATAGCTTTTTATTGTAAGGAATATAAAAACCTCGAATTAATTGGATTGATGACAATTGCACCTTTTACAAATGATAAAGCATCGATTAGGAATAGTTTTAGTTCTTTGCGTAAACTGCGTGAACAATTGAATCTGAAAGGATTGAATTTATCTGAATTATCAATGGGAATGAGTTCGGATTATGAAATTGCAATTGAAGAAGGAGCAACTATGTTGAGAATCGGCTCTGCAATTTTCGGAGACAGGGATTATTCTAAAAATTGGAGGGAGAAACTATGAGAGTTTCCCCCATTAGCATTCAAAAGCAAGAATTCAATAAATCTTTTCGCGGTTATGAAAGATTATCCGATGAGTTCGAAGCAATTCAAAAAGAAAATGATTCATTGAAAAAAGAACTCGAAAAGGTCTCTGTAAAATTAAGCGAGTTTAATAAAATCGAAAAGAATCTACAAGAAACTTTGCTAAAAGCTCAAGAATCGTCTTCTAAATCTATCGAATCTACTAAAAAACAAACAAATTTGATGATTAAAGAAGCTGAATTAAAAGCTGCTCAAATTCTTGAAAAAGCTAGAAAAAAAACAAATGAAATACGAAATTCCGTGATTTTTTTAAGAGAAGAACGGGACCTCTTAGTGGCAAGACTGAAAGCTATGATAAGTTCCCAAGCACAATTGTTTGAATCGAAAGTGGAAAATGCAGTTTCCGAAACCGAAGATGTCCAAATAAAAGAACGGATTGAACAAGCTAAAAAAGTAAACTTAAATATTGATGATATTGTAAATAAATTATTATAGAGGCACGAGCGAATTGATTGAAAAAATAAATGAAACTCTCAAAGTAATTAAGAAACATACTTCGGATAACTATCCGGTTGGAATTATATTGGGTACAGGTTTGGGTGGACTAGTTAAAGAAATTAATATCGAACATGAAATTGATTATTCCGATTTACCTTATTTTTCTCTTTCTACCGTTGAATCGCACAAAGGTAAATTAATATTTGGAACTATAGGCGATAAAAAAGTAGTTGCAATGCAAGGGCGATTTCATTACTATGAAGGTTATTCAATGCATCAAATTACTTATCCGGTAAGAGTAATGAAATTCTTGGGTGTGGAAATCTTACTTGTTTCAAATGCTTGTGGCGGTATGAATCCCTTGTTTCGAAAAGGCGATGTAATGCTGATGGTCGATCATATAAATTTACTCGGGGATAATCCGCTTATAGGGAAAAACGAGAATGAGCTTGGTCCTAGATTCCCGGATATGAGCGAAGCCTATGATCATAAACTTATTGAATTAGCCGAAAATGTTGCTCTTGAAAAGAAAATAAAAATTCAAAAGGGTGTGTATATTGCCGTACCGGGTCCAAATTTGGAAACAAAAGCTGAATATCGATTTCTTAGAGCTACCGGGGCAGATGTAGTGGGAATGTCTACAATACCCGAAAATATTGTTGCTAATCATATGGGGATGAGAGTATTGGGTATCAGCATCATAACGGATGAATGTTTTCCTGATGCGCTGAAGCCTGTCAATGTAGAAGAAATTATATCAACCGCTATGGCTGCCGAACCTAAAATGACTTTAATAATGAAGGAAGTAATCAAAAGACTATAAATGAAAAAAAGACCTCCATATTATTATTTAACTCCTGTTTTGATGGGGATTTTAATATTTTCATCGAATTTTTTAAATACTGAATTATTTAAGTTCGGTGAGAATAATTTTGCCGTTTGGTTTGTACTTTCGGTTTTATGTTTCTCATGTGGTTGGTTTATTAATAAAACTTTAGGTTGGCATTACGGAGGAAAGGTTGTTTTTGCAACTATCATTGCCGCTACTATTATAAGTGTTTTGATGATTTCATTTTTCCGGGATTATTTTTCGGCCAACGAACTTCTAACTGCTAATTTAATCCTATTCAGCCTTAGAAATATTACTCTCGGTACTATGGGCTTTTTTGGAATGGCTATCGCTCAAATTATGGCTCTGCAAAAAGATGCGGTAGTGTTAAATGAGAGACTTAGTGTTTACGACAATGAACTGAAGAATGCACGGAAAGAAGCTGCGCTCGAATTGAAAGAAGCTAAACTTAAAGTTAAAAAAATAATTGATGATGCCGAGTTTACCGCTAAAAATATATTGTTGAAGAAAGAAAGAATCGAAAGCGAATTAAAAGAATTTATTCTAACGGAAAAAGAATTGATTAAAAAATATGAAGAACCGGAATAACAATTTAGAATCGCTTAATTTAGATTTTAATAAAATAAAAGCTTTTTCAAAAGCAAAATATGTTTTTAAATGTGACTCATTAAAAATATTCCAAAGCTTTTTAAATAAAAAATTATTGAAGAATTTCCATAATAGTTGAATTAAAATATAAATTACAAAAAATGTTTGAACAAAATTTAGATAAAATAAAATATCCTGAAATAGAAGAAAAAATTCTCAAATTCTGGGATGAAAATAAGATATTCGAAAGAAGTATATCTACAAGAGAGAAATCCAAATCATTTATATTTTATGAAGGACCTCCGACAGCTAATGGAAAACCGGGGATCCACCATGTAATGTCCAGAACCCTAAAAGATTTAGTTTGTAGATACAAGACATTAAAAGGATTCAGGGTTGAAAGAAAAGCCGGCTGGGATACACACGGTTTACCGGTTGAAATTGAAGTAGAAAAGAAACTCGGTATAAAACATAAGAGCGAAGTTATTGATTACGGCATAGAAAAATACAACCATGCATGCAGGGAATCTGTATTTACATATTTGGATTTATGGGAAAAGATGACTACCCGGATGGGTTATTGGATCGATCTTGATTCTGCTTATATTACCCTTGATAACAACTATATTGAATCTGTTTGGTGGGCATTAAAAACTTTGTTTGATAAAGGGCTGATTTATAAAGATTATAAAATTGTTCCCCAAGACCCAAAATCCGAAACTGTGCTTTCTTCTCATGAACTAGCTCTTGGATATAGGGAAACCAAAGATCCCTCCGTTTACGTCTTTTTCAAGTTGATAGGTAAAGATGAATATTTTTTGGTATGGACTACAACTCCTTGGACTCTCATTTCGAACGTTGCCCTTGCGGTAGGGGGAAATATCGATTATGTAAAAATAGATTCCAACGGTAACAAAATAATATTAGCAAAAGATCGTTTATCTATTATAAATAATGAATATACTATTTTAGAGGAATATAAAGGAAGTGACTTAGTAGGTATTGAATACGAACAACTGTTTAATTATCTCAAAGTTGATAAAAAAGCTTTCTTTGTAACCATTGGAGATTTTGTAAGCACCGAAGATGGCTCGGGTATAGTTCATATAGCCCCTGCGTTTGGTGCGGATGACTACGAACTTTTGAAAAAGTATAATCTACCGATGCTTCAACCTGTAACAAGGGCGGGTTTATTTACCGATGATATTACGCGAGAGAATCATGGTTTATCAGAACTACGCAGATTGCCGAAAGGATGATTGCACTTAATAGAACTATTAATTGGCAGCCGCCGGAAGTCGGTTCAGGTAGATTTGGAAATTGGTTGGAGGAAAATAAAGACTGGGCACTTTCTCGGGATAGATTCTGGGCAACCCCGCTTCCTATTTGGGTGAGCGATGATGGCGATATGTTTGCCGTTGGAAGTATTGAGGAATTAAGAGAAGGTTTTATTGATGAAAACGGGAAAAGAATACCACTTAAAAATTTTGATAACATTGATCTTCATAAGCCTTTTGTTGATAAAATATTTTTTGATAAGAACGGTAAAATATTTAAAAGAACTCCTGAGCTTATTGACGCTTGGTTTGATTCCGGGTCTATGCCCTTTGCACAATATCATTACCCATTTGAAAATAAAGAATCGTTCGAGAAAAATTATTTTCCCGCGGATTTTATTTGTGAAGGTATTGATCAAACGAGAGGTTGGTTCTATACTTTACATGCTATTTCAACAATGTTATTCGACGGCGTTGCATTTAAGAATATCATTGTCAATGAATTGATTCTTGATAAAGATGGCCTTAAAATGTCAAAATCAAAAGGCAATACGGTTGATCCTTTTGAACTTTTTGATAAATATGGTGCTGATTCTACCAGATGGTATCTGGTTACAAACAGCCCGCCGTGGCGACCTACTTTGTTCGATGTGGATGGCCTAATTGAAGTCCAACGTAAATTTTTCGGTACATTATTAAATACGTATTCTTTTTTTGCTATTTATGCTAACATTGACGGATTTACTTTCAAGGAAGAAGTGATTCCATACGTTCAACGAGTTGAAATTGACAGATGGATTATATCTGAATTAAATTCATTAATTAAAGAATATGAAAGATTAATGGATAATTATGATGTTACACGTGCAGCTAGGGCGGTTTCATCATTTACCATTGATCACTTATCTAATTGGTATGTTCGAAGGAGTAGAAGACGTTTTTGGAAATCTAAAATGAATCATAGCAAACTTTCCGCTTACCAAACATTGTATGAATGTTTAATCAATATCGTCAAACTAACTGCTCCTTTTACTCCTTTTATTTCTGAATATATTTATAGAAATCTTAACTCGGTTACTAATAAAGAAAATTATGAATCTGTTCATCTAACTGATTTCCCTGTTCCGACATTCTTTGATAATCTTTTGGAAGAAAAAATGGAAATTGCACAAAAGGTTGTGTATTTAACAAGAACTATGAGGGCTAAATCCAAGTTAAAGGTACGGCAACCGTTAAGGAAAATAATGGTTGTTGTAGAAAATTCCAAAAAAGATGCAGTCAATCAAATGAAAGATGTGATTTTGAATGAAGTGAATGTTAAAGAAATGATCTTATTGGATAACGATTCGGCGATTGTGAAAAAATCTGCAAAAGCCAACTTTAAGTCTCTCGGTCCTAAATTTGGTAAAAAGGTAAATTTAATTGCGAATGCTATCAAAGAATTCGGCAACAAAGAAATTGCTATGCTCGAAGCCGGGGAAAACATTCATTTGAATATTCAAGGCGATGGTGTTGTGGTTAATAAAGAGGATGTAGAAATTATAAATTCTGAGATTAGAGGTTGGGTAGTTGAAAATGATGAAAACGTTACAGTTGCAATTGACACGGAATTAGATACTGCGCTTATTGAAGAAGGATTGGCACGGGAATTTGTTAATAGAATTCAAAATATGAGGAAAGATTTTGGGTTTGAAGTTACCGACAGAATTAATATCATGTTTGATGGTAGCGGCGAAATGGTTGATGCAGTAAATTCGTTTAAAGAATATATCGCAAATGAAACTTTAGGTGATCGCATTGAAAAAGGCGGCATATTAAAAGGTAATTCTTCTAAACAATGGAAAATCGGTGAACTCAATTGCACTATACAAATTGAAAAGGTTAATGCCTAAAAAAGGAGATTGAAAAATGGCAAAAAAAACTACAAAAAAAAGAGTGAAAACTAAAAATGTTTCTGCTAAAACACCTAAATCAAAAACAGCGGAAAATAAAAAGAAAACCGGTAAAAATCCTGCTGCAAAAAAATCAAATAAAATTACCACCTCAAAAAAAGTTGTAAAAAAAACAACCGGTTCAAAAGCTAATAAGGTAAGTAAAAAGAAAGAAACGAAGAAAGAAACGAAGAAAGAAACGAAGAAAGAAACGGGACAAACTATCACTATGGCAAGAAAGAAATCGAAAAAGAAAGAAGTAAAAAGTGAGGAAGCTAAATCTGAAACTTTGAGCTCTGCGGAAATTAGAGCAAGAGCACTTGAGAAAATAAAAGGTTACAGCAAAGAAGACCTTGAGCACTTTAAAAAAATTATTTTGGAGAAACAAAACGAAATAATAGAGCAGCTTCAAAACTTAAAAGAACAAATGCTGGATACCGCTACAGGTGAATATATCAACGAAAATTCTCCTTATTCTTTGCACATGGCTGAGCAAGGTACTGATGCTATGGAAAGAGAAAAAACATTTTTATATGCTCAAAGAGAAAATAAATTTTTAGGATATCTTGAAGATGCATTGAAACGAATAGATGCCGGAACGTACGGTATTTGTGTTGAATGTATTGAAAAACCACAGCATCTTTGTGAAACATGTCCGCTGGTACCTAGGGAAAGATTGGAAGCTGTGCCTCACAGTCAACTCTGCCTTCCTGTGAAGCAGAAAAAGGAAAGAAGATAACGAGAAGGTTGCCCATTTAAATATATCAATAACACTTAACTTTAAATATTAAGAGTTAAAAAGGTTTGGTTTGAAAGTTTTATTTATATCTGCCGTAATTGTAATAATTGATCAGGCAACGAAATTATTGGTTAAAGGAATAAATATCCCTTTTTTAAATTTGCATAGTGCCGGATTAACGCGGGGTTATCCTGTCCCTATATTAGGAAACTTTTTCAATTTAACCTTTGTGGAAAATCCCGGGATAGCTTTCGGTATCTCTTTCGGCGCTAAATATAAGCTTTTGATATCGATAATTACGCTTTTGGCCAGCCTTGCTTTACTTATTTACTTGTACATAAATCGCAAACGTGAATTATCCCTGAGAATTTCCTTGGCTTTCATTTTGGGTGGTGCCTTTGGAAATTTAATAGACAGAATTTTTTACGGATTGATTTACGGATATGCACCACTTTTTTATGGAAAGGTTGTGGACTTTTTTGATCTGAAATTCCTTAACTTTTTCATTTTTAATGAATCTTTTGGCCACTATGTTTTTAACTTTGCCGATGTATCGGTTACTGCAGGCGTTATTTTACTGCTTTTTACTATTAACAAACGTAAGGTTGAAAGCGATGTACCTGCATCTTCAATCCAACATTACTTAGCAGACAATAAGGAATAGTTTGAAAATCTTATTTGTTTCCCTCATAATTATAATTATCGATCAAATTTCAAAACTATTTATAAAAGGATTTTCAATTCCCTTTCTCGGCATAGCTTATAAAGGGATGTATATAGGAGAAAAAATTCCTGTTATAGGGAATTTCTTTAGAATTACTTTTATTGAGAATCCTGGGATGGCTTTCGGATTTAACCCCGGAATAAATTTAAAATTGTGGCTATCTCTTTTTTCTTTGGTTGCCAGTATCGGTTTGATTTGGTATTTGTACAAAATCAGAAATCAAAGATTTGCTTTACGCTTTTCGATAGCCATGATTTTAGGTGGTGCGATTGGTAACTCAATAGACAGAATATTTTATGGAGTATTTTATCATTATGCACCGATGTTTTATGGAAAGGTGGTCGATTTCTTAGATTTTGATTTCTTTCACTTCAGTTTATTTGGTAAAGAATTTTATAGGTGGCCCATTTTCAATGTTGCAGATGCATCGGTGTCGATTGGAGTTATTCTTTTATTAATTTTTTACAGACAACCTCAAAATTCTCCGAAACCGGATGAAAAGGAAAAATCATCCGATGAAAATATGAGTAATAATATGAATATTGAGCCGAATAAACCAACTGAATTGGACAAAGACGTATTAACTTCTAAAGATAAAAGAAAGGGAGAAAATAAATTGCAACATGGAGATTCTGATCACGGAGAAGTAATACCGGATTGAAATTCCGCTAACTAAGAGAAAGGAACATATCGATATATTTCCGGCAACTCTATTGAAAAGCTTCCTGTGACTACGCAGTAGTTGAAAAAAAATGTTCTCTATTTTAAATGATTACTTGAACTTTTCCGCACTTCTTTCCGGTTATTATTTTTCTGTATTTAGTATCTTATCAGTAATATTCGTGTTATTTTTGGCAGAAAATATTGATTTGT
>CAJXGP010000034.1 GCA_913053915.1 uncultured Ignavibacteriales bacterium
AGTACTGAATTTTAGTGTGGAAAAAGGGATTTCAAATTCTGCAAACCAGCCTTTATTTGTAATGGTAGTTTTCACATTCCATACTCCGTCCCAAGCTCCGTTTACTTGTTGCCCGTTATTCTGAATTAGTGCATCAAATCGTGCACCGTTTGGATTTGTTATGAACAAATAGCCGTTTCGTTTATCATGATAAGTATCTATAACAATTTGGAAATTATCATCCGTGCTGTAATCAAAATCGCGTTTCATTCTTTCCGCTACTAATTTATCCGGTTTGTTATCGTAACACCAAACACCAATATATAAATTATTTTTATCGTACAAAACTGCTACCTCGGTTCGTTCTGTCGCCGGTTTGCCTTCATTTAGTTCACGCTGGGTAAAATTTGAAATGTGAAAAGCTTTCTGCCATTCCGGTTCAATCAATTTACCGTCAATATTAATTTTACCGTGTATTCTCATTGCTTTAATTACGTTAGGTAAGGATGTTTGTGCTTTTGTGTTTCCAACTAATGTAAATAGCAAAAATAAAACTATTAATCTTATAACGGATATCCTCATTTCTCGACAAACTCATTTTTTAAACTACAAATATAAATCATAAAAAATAATTTACATTAGTTATTATCGTTTTCATCCGTCTCGCCATTTTCTCCGGATTCATTATTTTCAATTTTTTTGCTCATCATTTTAGTTTTCATAATTTTGCCGGTTGAATTTAATACTATTTCATAGTCTTTGTGATTACTTTCGATAGCTAATTCGTAAGTTAACTTTTTACCGTTTGTAACCTTTTCGGCTTTTTCAATTTTAAAAGATTTGAATTTTGCTTTCAAATTATTCAATGCGCTTGAAGGTAATTCACCGGTTGGAATCGTTTCTTCCACCTCTGTAATTTTCCCGGAGTGGGTAATCAATAAATCAATATGTTTTTCCCCTTCTACGCTTTCAATTTCAAAATATTTATGCCCGTTCTCCGTTTCTATACCGGTCCCTTTTATTTTGGCTTTCGGATATGTTTTATGAAATACCTTCAACACATTTTGAGGTATTTGAATTTTGCTTATTTCTTTTTCTTGGGCAAAACTCTTAGTAGGCATAACAAAAAAACCGAGCATTAACAGTATACCGGCACTTAAAATTACTTTTTTCATGTTTTTTTCCTATTTTTAATTAAGAATCATGTAATTATTTATTACTATCATTTTAAAAATATAAATCAAAGATGAAAACAAGATGAAAAATGATATTGATGGAAAAAGAAAAGTTCATTATTAGGAAAGAATAAAAGAAGGAAAAATCTAAATTTATTATGAGTCGTATTTAAAAAGGTTATTTCAACTCTTCGAATTATGAATATCAACGGAATTTAAAGCTTTTCATAAGAGAAATATCTTTTTGAAGAGACTCACAAATAAATTTAAAAGAAAAATAATATTGATATTCAGTAAAATTTAAATTATAAACATATAAAACAGAACTGAAGATTACGCCGATTTACTTCATTAATTCATTAATTTTATTTAATAGTTTATCACGTTCAACATCAAGCCGTTCACCGGTGACTCTTATCTTAATTTCAATTTTATTCTGTTTTAATTTTTTGTTTCCGACGATTATTTGAATGGGCATGCCTAATAAATCGGCATCTTTAAATTTAAATCCTGCTTGAGCTTCAACTCTATCGTCGAATAACACTTCATATCCGTTTTCGGATAATTTATAGTAAATATTATCGGAAGCTTCAACAACCTCAGGATTTTTCATATTCAATCCAATTAAATGAATATCAAAAGGTGCAAGAGTTTTATCCCAAATCAGACCGTTCTCATCATTATGCTGTTCAATATAACAAGCTAATACACGTTCCACACCTATTCCGTAACTACCCATAATAAGAGGATTCTCTTTTCCGTTTTCGTCAATAAACATGGCGCCCATTGCTTCGGAATATTTTGTACCAAGCTTAAAAATATGTCCCAATTCTATTGCATTAAATACATCCAAGATACCATCATCAATTGGACAGCCCTCTCCTGTTTTAACGGATCTCAAATCAGCATATTCAATATTAGGTACATCGCGCATTAAATCGATTCCACTCAAATGATAATTATTTTTATTAGCCCCACTGAAAAAATTATCGGCATTTTTCAAACGGTTATCAGCGATTATTTTCCCCTTGTAACCTACAGGACCAATAGAGCCGGCATCGGCACCGGTAATTTGTTTAAGCTCATCAGGATGTGCAGGGCGAATCGTATTCCCAAGCACCTTCGAAAGTTTTGATTCATTTACCTCTTCGTTTCCGAGCATCAATATTAAAATCGCCTCATCCTTACAAATATACACCCTTGATTTTGCACATTGAGTTTCATCAATATTTAAAAACTCACAAAGCTCATCTATTGATCCGACATTAGGCGTATAAATTTCTTTTATCTCTTCATTTTTTTCATTTCTTATTTTCGCCGGGACTTTTGAAGCGGCAACTTCAACATTAGCGGCGTAACCGCATTTATCGCAGAAAGCAACGGTATCTTCACCGGCATCGGATTTAACCATAAATTCCTCAGAGCCTTTACCTCCCATAGCCCCACTCGAAGCACCTACAATAAAATATTTAATTCCACATCTATCAAAGATTTTCCGGTAAGCTTTATCATGTAATCCATAAGCAATATCAAGCCCTTCCCATGAAGCATCAAATGTATATGCATCTTTCATTAAAAACTGTCTTCCCCGTATAACACCGCTTCTAGGACGGGCTTCGTTACGGAATTTGGTTTGAATCTGATACCAGATTTGGGGCATATCTTTATATGATTTCAATACATTGCGTGCATGAAACGTTACTATTTCTTCATGAGTCGGAGCTAAAACATAATCTCTGTTTTTTATATGAAATAAAATATCACCAAATGCTTCCACTCTATTTGTTTCTTCCCATATTTCTTTAGGACTCAATGCAGGCAAATGAAATTCCTGACCACCGATTGCGTCCATTTCTTCCCGGATAATTTGAGTTATTTTTTTGATTACTCGATAACCTATCGGTAGAAATGAATATATTCCTGCCGAAACCATTCTTATCATACCTGAACGAAGCATTAAAATATGACTTTTTACCACTGCATCGTTTGGCGTTTCTTTTAATGTCGGAACAAAATATTTGCTAAGTTTCATATATTTATATTTTCCAATTCTGTTTGTGTTTATAATAAAAGTTCAACCCTGTTAAATATTTATTTTGCAAGGTATAAATGTATGATTGATTGCGATCAAGTTTAGAAACTTAATGATAATCTTTATCTCATTTGCCGTTATCAAGTTTTTTAATAAAAGACTTATTTAAATTTATGAACATATTTAAAAAAGTTATTTCCAAGTTTTCGTATTGTAAATATTAACAACAATTAAAGCTTTTTCACAAGGAAAATATCTTTGAGAGGAGATTTACAAATTCAAATTTATTTATTTTCTTTACCCTCTTCCGAGAGTATATTCCAGAGCCGATCCAATAATTCATCAATTCCGTACTTACTGACCGAAGAAAAAACCAACAACGGTAAATCGGCATTTTTTAATTTTTGGTTTTTAAACTTTTTCAATACGGATTCTTCGACTAAATCAGCTTTAGACAAAGCGACGATTTTCTTTTTATTTGCCAGTTTAACGCTGTAATTTTTTAATTCATTAAATAACATATCAAAATCTTTTTGAATATTCTCACTAGTCAAATCAATCAAGAAGAGGAGAATCCTAGTACGTTCTATATGACGCAGGAACTTTAGCCCAAGTCCTTTACCTTCATGAGCGCCTTGAATAATTCCGGGGATATCCGCCACAGTGAAGCTATTAAAATCCTTATATTGCACTATCCCCAAATTCGGTTCCAAAGTAGTAAACGGATAATCGGCAATTTTAGGTTTTGCTGCAGAAATGGTTGAAATAAGGGTTGATTTCCCTGCATTGGGGAATCCTACGAGTCCTACATCGGCAATAAGTTTAAGTTCAAGGATAAGTTTTCCGCTTTGCACGTCTATACCGGGTTCGGCAAAACGTGGGGTTTGATTTGTAGATGTAGCGAAGTTGCTGTTTCCTTTACCTCCTTTACCTCCTTTTGCCGCTATGAACACCTTGCCGTCGGAATCAAGGTCAAAGAGTATTTTTTTAGTTTCAGCATCTTTGATGACAGTTCCAACCGGAACTTTTATAATTAAATCCTCGCCGTTTTTACCGTCTTTAAGAGAACTACCGCCGGGTTCTCCGTTACCGGCTTTATATTTACGTTTGTACCTAAAGTCCAGAAGTGTTGAAAGATTATGGAAAGCTTTAAAAATAACATCGCCGCCTTTTCCACCGTTTCCTCCGGAAGGACCTCCCTTAGGGACGTACTTCTCATGTCTAAACGCAACAGCACCTTTTCCACCGTTTCCAGCCTTTACTTCAATTTCAGTATAATCAATAAACATCGGCTAAGTCTGATCGAAATAATTTGATACGGCATTAGTCAAAGCAACCGCATCTTTGGAATAGGGATTAATACGATAAGTTAAAAAAACACTTTTTAATATTTCGGTAGATTCTTCATAAGTGTTACATTCCATTAATTTCTCCATTGTGTTTGCGAAATCTTCCCGGTCTTCATTAAACACGGTTGATACTATTCTATTTATTCCTTTATTAGATAAAAAATTGAATATATCTTTATTAAATACTTTTTTCTTTGTTTGTAGATTTTTTTTCTCTTCCGGAATCTCTGAACCGGTTAATGAATTATTTTCAATTTCGATTGTCTTATTATCCGTATCAAAACCCACATTTTCTTTCTGTTCGTCTTCGTTTTGAATTAAGGGATTTGTGCTAAGGTCTTCTTGAACTTCGGTCGTTTCTTCCTTTTCTGTTTTCTCATCTTCTATTTCGGATTTATCAATAATTATATGGTTATCGTCCTCTGATTTTTCATTATAATTCAGTTCGTGCAATTCACTTTCAAGTTGATCAAACAGATCCGCCCCGGGTTCATCATTCATTGATTTATTTTCATGTTCAATATCGGGGTTCTCAGTTTCTTCTTCTTTTGTTTCAAAATCTTCCTCATAAAGATTCAGTGAATCATTTTCCGGTAGATTTTGAGAATCGAATTCCCCGGTAGTTTCCTCCTCTTTTTCTTCAGACGGCTTATTATATTTTTGGGAGTTATCGGTTTTTTTTGAAAATTCAATATTGATGGTATCATCTTCGGCAAGTGGCAGAGGTTCATTCTCTTTTAATTTATTTTTTTCAATATTTTCTTCTTTAATTTCAAATTCAATATGTTCTTTCAGATCGGGAAAAGTAAATTCTTTTTCTTTATCTATCTCGCCGGAATTTTCCGCTTCAAGAATAATCTGTTTATTGATAGGAACCGGCGTATATAAAATTCTGCGAATATCGTCTATTTCATAAGTTTGTTTTGCCTGAGCAGGTAAAGCCTTTCGAAGACGGAGAAGATAATCCATCAAATTCTTTTCTTTTAAGAAAAATTCAACTGCTACGGGTGAAACTTTATTCTTACTTACACCACCCACATTGTAGAAATCGGCTATCGAATAAAGCGAATTATCGACTAGCTGTTCCGCTTTATCGGAAAATATTTCTTTATCCAATTTATTTATTAACATCTCAAATTCGGTAGAATTAAGAATATGTAAATTCTTCTTGTCGATATAATTGATAATAACGTTTTTTATATAATCATAATAATAAATAGAATTTAGTGTTAGTTTTATCTCATCTGCCGCTTTGGTTTCAAAACTATCAAAAACAAGTTTAACTAAAGACCACTTTGGTCGAATTGTATAGTTAATGTTAAATGAAACAGCTTGAATTACAAGCTTTTTAATATCCTCGTATGAAATCCTTTTATTTTTTTTTATTTCCCGGCTAATCAGATTGAGATATTTCGCAATTTGCGGACCGGAATAATCGAATACAGATTTTTGCAACAAACTTTTTCTGTCTTCGAAGATTAAATAGTCCAGTTCAGCCGATATATATTGAATGATTGCCGGATGAATATTGGTTGAAAGGGTTTTTTCAAAAGTAAAAGAAGAGCCTAATTCTTTTAATTTATTTAAGCTGTAATCAACTATAAATTTAATTTCTTTTTCAAACATTTACATACTCTTTAAAAATTACCGTCTCCAAAATAAAAAAAATCCCGATTAAAAAAATAACCGGGATTATTGCTCTAAGTAAAAAGAAGAAAGACGACTAAACTTCAACGTTTTGTGATTTAGCTTTAGCCGAAAAGTACTCTCTATTTAAGCGTGCGATGTTTCTTACCGAAATACCTTTTGGGCATTCGGCTTCACATGCGTAAGTGTTAGTGCAGCTTCCAAATCCTAGTTCATCCATTTTTGCAACCATTGCTTCCACTCTTCTATATTTTTCAGGTTTCCCTTGAGGAAGAAGAGCGAAATGAGATACTTTTGCGCCGACAAATAACATGGCAGAGGCATTTTTACATGCAGCAACACAGGCTCCACAACCGATACAAGCAGCGGAGTCAAAAGCTTCCGAAGCAATATCTTTAGTTATAAGAATTTCATTTGCGTCAGGAACTCCACCCGTATCAACCGAGATATAACCTCCCGCTTGAATAATTTCATCGAATGCGGAACGGTCGATAACTAGGTCTTTTATCACAGGGAACGCCTTAGCCCGGAAAGGTTCAACCCAAATTATATCGCCATCTTTGAAATTTCTCATGTGTAATTGACAAGTGGTAATTTTCCGCAGTGGTCCATGTGGTTCTCCATTTATTACTAATCCGCAAGTTCCGCATATTCCTTCCCGGCAATCACTTTCAAATGCAACAGGCTCTTCGCTTTTTGATTCTAATTCGTTATTTAATTCATCCAACATCTCTAAAAAAGATGCGTCCGGTAAAATAGAAACTTTATAATCTATAAAAGAGCCGACACTATTAGGCCCCGATTGTCTCCATATTTTCAACGTTAAATTCAAATGCTTCCCGCTCATTATTTATAACTCCTCTGGGATAGTTTTACAAATTCAAATTCTAAAGGTTCTTTGTTGAGCTTCCATTTACCCGATTCTTCAAATTCCCATGCAGCGACATAACTGAAATTTTCATCATCCCTTTTAGCTTCACCTTCTTCAGTTTGATATTCTTCCCTAAAATGTCCTCCGCATGATTCATTTCTGTCCAAGGCGTCTTTAGCCATCAATTCACCGAGTTCGAGATAATCGGAAACCCTACCCGCTCGTTCCAATGTTTGATTTAAAGTAGCTGAATCTCCAACAACATTTACATTCTTCCAAAATTCTTCTCTTAGAGACCGGATCTCTTCAATAGCTTCATTTAAGCCTTTTGCATTTCTAGACATTCCAACCTTATTCCACATTATTCTACCTAGTTTTTTATGAATCTCATCTACCGTCATTTTACCCTTGATGGAAAGTAGGCGTTTAACCTGATCCTTTACATTATCTTCAGCTTTGTTAAATTCATCTTGATCTAATTTAACCGGGGGTGTTTTTTGGGTTGTCAGATAATTGCCTATTGTATAGGGAATGATAAAAAGGCCATCGGCAAGTCCTTGCATCATGGCGCTGGCGCCGAGTCGGTTTGACCCATGATCGGAGAAATTAGCTTCGCCGAGGACGAATAATCCTGGAATCGTACTCATTAAATTATAATCTACCCATAGTCCTCCCATAGTATAATGAGGCGCGGGATAAATTTTCATTGGCACTTCATAAGGATTTTCGCCTGTAATAGTTTGATAGATATCAAAAAGATTTCCATATTTTTCTTCAATCGTTTTTTTACCGAGGCGTTTTATAGCGTCCGCCAAATCCAAATAAACAGCTTCACCTCCGTTTACTCCCCGGCCTTCGTCAACTACTTCTTTAGCGCTTCGTGAAGCAATATCGCGAGGGGCTAAATTACCAAAGGACGGGTACTTCCGTTCAAGAAAATAATCCCTCTCTTCTTCGGGTATTTCGCCGGCTTTTCTCATATCGCCTTTTTTTTTGGAAACCCAAACCCTACCTTCGTTCCTCATGCTTTCACTCATTAAAGTTAGCTTTGATTGATTTTCTCCATGGACAGGTAAACAAGTCGGATGGATTTGAGTATAGCAAGGATTTGCAAAAAAAGCACCTTTTTTATGAGCTCTCCAAGAAGCGGTAGCATTGCTGTTCATTGCGTTGGTTGATAAAAAAAAGACATTTGAATATCCGCCTGTTGCAAGAATTACGGCATTAGCCGAATATTTTTCCATATCGCCGGTAATTAAATTCCTAACTATAATGCCCCTTGCAAGTCCGTCAATTACAACCAAATCCAACATTTCGCGGCGGTTATACATTTTTACTTTACCTAATTCAATTTGTCTGCTCAAAGCGCTGTAAGCCCCAAGAAGTAATTGTTGCCCGGTTTGACCCCTTGCATAAAATGTTCTGGAAACCTGAGCCCCTCCGAAGGATCGGTTCTCTAATAATCCCCCGTATTCTCTGGCAAAAGGCACGCCTTGTGCGACACATTGATCAATAATATTATTGCTTACCTCGGCTAATCGATAAACATTAGCTTCTCTTGATCTATAATCTCCCCCTTTAATTGTATCATAAAATAATCTGAATATGGAATCGCCGTCATTAGGATAATTTTTAGCAGAGTTTATTCCGCCTTGAGCCGCAATACTGTGTGCGCGTCTTGGTGAATCGTGAAACGAAAATGATTTTACATTATAGCCCAAGTTTGCCAAAGAGGCTGCGGTTGATGCTCCTGCTAATCCTGTGCCTACTACAATGATGTTAAACTTTCTTTTGTTTGCCGGATTAACCAGCTTCATGTTAAATTTTTTGTGGTCCTTGCAACTGGACTTGCCGACATTGCAGGCGACGGCATCGTCATTCGTGTTGATGGCGATATTCCACATTTTATCCTCCATGCGCTTAAACGCGGCGGTCAGCTTTTTCTGCTGATCGGGGCTGAACTTATTCCAGGTATCAAGGTTCATGAAGTGGCCCTGGACGGCGCCCAACAATCCCAACGGAATGAGATAGGTCGTGACCTCCGGCCAGTTGGCGCTGTTGCCCGCCGTCGGCGCCGTTACGGCACAGTCGGCGACGCCCCGCTGGAGGGCCGGATAGACCTCGGGGAATTGCAGCGTGATCGATGTTGCGCCGAGGTAGTCAACGAGTGCCGACATCGACGCGGTAAAGGTGCGCACCTTCTTTCCCTTAAGGTCGCCAAGATTGTTGACGGCCGACTTGCAGTAGATGACCTGCGGCCCGAAAGGCCATAACGTCATCACCTTAGCGTTGAACTTTTTCTGAAGCTGCTTGTCGAACACGGCCCGGTAAGCGTTGACCACCTTGCGGAGCGACTTCATGTCCGGTGATACGCCGGCGATATCAAGGCCCTCGAAAAATGGATCGTCACGGGCCGCCATGCCTATTTGCACGGACATTACGTCAAAGGCGCCTGACTTGATAAGCCTGAGCGCGTCCGCCGCCTTGATGCCGAGCATGTCCATGGGGTTGTAATTGACCTTGAGGTCGATACCGGTTTCCTTAGCCAGACCTTTGAAGAACGGCCGTTCGACACCATCTACTTGCTCTTTATTGCCGGAAAAATTTCCGGCAACGCGAAGTTTCAACGCCCCGAAAGCCGGGGCCTGGAACATGAACGGGGATATGAGAGCGGCGCCTAACAAAAGGCCCGCCACGCGTAACATAAACTGCATTGGTGTTTCCTCCCTATTTGGCGCGTCCATTTTGGGGCGCTATGGCTTGCTTCCGTTTTTCTTGCTTTTGCCCACATTAAAAACGCGGGAATGTTCTCTCTTTGAGCCCGGTTCGGCTTTTTATCTCAAGCCGCCGTCTCTGTGGCGGCGGCGGATTGCGCGTTTTCGGCTTCGATTGAGCTCCTTACTGCCTCGCCGGTCTCGCGAACGTGCCTGAGAAGCAGCGCCCCGGCCCGCACGCCATCACGGTCCACCAGGGCGTTCATCAGATCTTCGTGTTCGTGTACCGATTCATCCCATCGCGCCTGCGACATGATCGCCGCGTAACGGGCACGGCGAATTTTTCTCATTAACTCAGCGTAGGTGTTGATAAGAACGGCGTTGCCGGTGAGCGCGATAATCCCGTTGTGAATCCGCTGGTTTAGACGAAAGTAATCCG
>CAJXGP010000035.1 GCA_913053915.1 uncultured Ignavibacteriales bacterium
GACCGGATTCAATTCTTAATCTCGCTTCGTCATTATTTCTTCCTAGATCGAAAGGTATTTTGTTTTTCTTGAATAAATCTCTTAATACTTTAAAATCGAAATCTATTACGTTCCAGCCAGTTATTATATCTGGATCGATTTTGAATAGTTCGGCTTTGAATTTTTCAAGACAATCTGCTTCATCGTTGCAAGAGACTACGTTTTTTAGATTATATTTAGTAATCATAAAAACCTTTTTGTAGTTTTCACTGTATAGCCCGATGCAATATAGTTTGCCTTTCATGTCTGTTTCTATATCAAGTGAAAGGATCTTTAGTTTTGGTGCAAATTCACAAGGAGTTACTTTTGTTTCTTTGTAAACTCTGTCGATTTTTTCGGAGCTTGTGTGATCTCCTTCTATATCAATTGTTCCTAAGAGGTTGTTGTCAATTATGAATCTGTAGTGTGGTTTGAGATCGGATTCATATATTTCTACTTCTTTATGGATTTCTTTGAAAAGATTGTTTAGTTCTGTTTTTGTCTGAAAAGAGATTTTGATTACTGGTTCTCCTTTGAAGTTTGTTAGTTTAGTTGATTCTGGTGTATATCTTTTTGGGATTTTTTCTGCATCTTTCTTCTTTTAGTCCTGGAAATGGATATTAGTTTTAATTTCAAAACTTGGGCGGATATGTAAAAATTTTAAATGAATGGGTACTAAATAAAAATAGTACCCTTTATTAATTTTTCTAAATGTTGGATTTTGCAATTATGTTTAATGCGCTTCCGGCTTTAAACCACTTAATCTGAGCTTCATTCATAGCATGATTTAGAATTGCTTCATCTTGAGAACCATCTTTATGTTTAATAATTAGCTTTAACTGGGAACCGGGAGCTAAATTAGTTAAACCTACAATATCGACCTTATCGTTCTCTTGAATTTTATCATAGTCAGCAGGATTATCGAAAGTAAGCGGAAGCATACCTTGTTTTTTCAAATTTGTTTCATGAATCCGGGCAAAACTTTTTACTATAATCGCCCTACCGCCCAGGTGTCTAGGTTCCATAGCGGCATGTTCACGGCTGGAACCTTCACCGTAATTTTCATCACCGACGACAACCCAATCGATTGCTTTGGATTTATATTCACGTGCTATCTCCGGAACCGGTTTATATTCCCCGGTAAATATATTTTTTGTTTTACCGGCGTCCCCGGTAAATGCATTTATTGCACCGAGGAACATATTATTGGAAATATTATCCAAGTGTCCTCTATATCGCAACCAAGGTCCTGCCATTGAAATATGATCGGTTGTACATTTACCTTTAGTTTTAATTAGAACCGGCAAGTCATTAAGGTCTTCACCTTTCCATGGTTCAAAAGGTTTAAGCAGTTGCAGTCTTTCACTATCAGGTTTTATTATAATTTGTACACTGGAACCATCTTCGGCGGGTGAAACAAAACCATTTGTTCCCGTTACAAACCCTTTCGGAGGAAGTTCTTCACCTTTAGGGGGATCCAGTTTAACTTTTTCACCTTTTTCATTTTCCAATTCATCCATAAGTGGATTAAAAGATAACCTACCTGCTATAGCCAAAGCAGTAACTATTTCAGGGCTGGTAAGAAACGCCAGTGTTTCCGGATTCCCATCATTTCTTTTGGCAAAATTTCTATTGAATGAAGTAACGATTGTATTTCTTTCGCCTGTTTTTACATCCATTCTCTTCCACATTCCAATACAAGGACCGCATGCATTAGCTAAAACAAGACCTCCGAATTCACTCAAAATTTTTAGTTGACCGTCTCGCTCGATTGTTGCTCTTACTTGTTCCGAACCGGGTGTGATGGTAAACTTTGATTTTGCCTTTAATCCTTTTTCGAGCGCTTGTTTGGCAATGTTAGCTGCTCTATCTATATCTTCATAACTCGAATTTGTACAACTACCGATCAAAGCAACACTGATATTATCAGGATAATTATTTTCTTTTACCGCTTCTTTCATTTTTGAAATAGCCCATGCTTTATCCGGAGTAAACGGACCATTCAAATGAGGTTCCAATTCATTAAGATTAATTTCAATAATTTGATCGAAAAACCTTTCGGGATTTTCCAATACATCCTTATCTGCCGATAATTCATCGGCAAGCCCTTCCGCCAAAGCAGCAACATCAGCCCGATTTGTTATCCTTAAATAGCCGGCCATTCTTTCATTGAATGGGAAGATAGAAGTTGTAGCCCCTATTTCAGCACCCATATTGCAGATAGTGCCTTTACCGGTGGCAGAGATGGAAGTAGTCCCTTCTCCAAAATATTCCACAATTGCGCCGGTTCCGCCTTTTACAGTCAGAATACCGGCCAACTTCAAAATTATATCTTTAGGTGAAGTCCATCCGTTCAATTTACCTGTAAGTTTAACGCCAATCAGTTTCGGCCACTTCAATTCCCACGGCATACCGGCCATCACATCAACTGCATCGGCGCCGCCGACACCTATTGCAATCATACCCAGACCACCTCCATTCGGAGTATGCGAGTCCGTTCCAATCATCATTCCACCGGGGAAAGCATAATTCTCCAAAACCACTTGGTGAATTATTCCTGCACCCGGCTTCCAGAATCCTATTCCATACTTTCGTGAAGTACTTTCAAGAAAATCGTAAACTTCCTGATTCTCTGAAGTTGCTCTTGAAAGATCTGCTTTTGCACCGACCTGCGCCTGAATCAGATGATCACAATGAACCGTTGTTGGTACATTTGTATTTTTTCTTCCCGCCGACATAAATTGAAGAAGCGCCATTTGAGCTGTTGCATCTTGCATTGCTACACGATCCGGAGATAATTCGGCATAATCTTTTCCACCGATTAATTTTCTTTCGGGTGCATTCCACAAATGTGTATATAGTACTTTTTCCGTATAAGTTAAAGGTCTGTTAAGAACTTCTCTAACTTTGCCCAGTTTGTTGCTATAATCTGAATATACTTTTGTTATCATTTCAATATTCGCTGACATAATTAATTCCTTAGTATGTATTTTCAAAATCAATTATTTATACAAAAATAAGAAAAAGATAATAAAATTGCTTACTGAATAATTAGAATACAATTTAATCTGATTTCCTAATTTATTTTGATTGTGATTATTGACTCTATTTGATTCCTATTAAACGCAACTTTATAAATTAATTCTAGACGAATCGGATTATGAGGTCAAATATTTATGCCTGAGAAGAAAAGTATTTACAATCAGTTTATTATGAATGAGGAGAATTTAAAAAGGACATTTTAAAGTTTTCGAATTGTGGATACTATTAAAAATCAAAGTCTATTCACAAAAAAAAGTCTTTTTAACAACGACTCATAAGTGTTCTAAAACTAATTTTAAATCGCTGAATACTCCGTTTATAAAATTAAAATTCGAAATCATCATCCCGAATTAATAATAGTATTGCACTTTGAGGAACAATCAATAATCTTTCATGTTCAAACTCAATTTCATAAGCTTCTTTTCTTAGAAATATAGCCAGGTCACCTTGTTTAGCTTGTAACGGAATATATTTTACCGTCTCTTTGGATTCTTTCCAAGGTTCCTCGTCGGTAGGAGTTCCCAAAGGATATCCGGGACCAACTTTAATCACATATCCGCTTTGTATTTTTTCCTTTTCGGAAACACCCGGAGGCAAATACAAACCACTCGCTGTTTTACCTGTTTTTTCTTCAAGTCTGACTAATACTCTATCTCCAATTACAATGAACTTGTCTATATTTTTCAATTTTAATTCCATAATATTATATCTATTCTCTTTCCCGGTTATATCATCTTTTAAAAAATCCACTCACTTGAATTACCATTCCAACGAAACATGTTCACGCATAAGCGGGAACCGGCAGAGTGAAAATTCTTGTTTATTAATTTAAACTTATCCATATTTGAATCTACTTAAATTCCCACTAAAATTCAGCCCGCTGAATAGTAGAACAACAATAATTTTTTAAAGCAAGCTATCAGCAACAAAGCTTACACAATCTTTATAAAAATTTCTTTCGTTTTTGAATTTATTCCGTATAGATGTGAATTAAAATATTTTTTTATAAACAGTACCTATTTTGTAACATTATACGTCAAAGGAGAGTCTAATAAATAAGTCGGTATTTATAAAAATTTGGAGGTAAAATGAAATTTGGGAATAAATCAAGCATTTTAGTCGGTCTTTTTTTAGCCGGTCTTCTTTTTAATTCCAATTTATTTGCACAAAATCTAAAGTTATTAAAAGAAAAGTCGTTTAATATTCAACCCGGGAAAATTTTACATGTTAATTTTGTTAGCGGCGATATTAAAGTAACTTCTTGGAATCAAAACGAAGTAAATGTTAAAATTTTTGGTAATTCACAAGCTGAAAAAAAAGTAAAATTTGAAATTTCTGAAACAGGAAACGGCATTGTTGTTAAAGCCAAAGAGGAAAACAGCTTTTTTATTTTTAATTTTTTCAACTCAATAAAGATGAAGGCTGTGATAAAAGTACCGGATAATTTTAAATTGGACTTAATTTCCAGCGGTGGTGATATGAATATTAAAGGCATTAATGGGAAGGCTGATATTGAAACTTCAGGTGGTGATATTTCGATTTCAAACAGTGCGGCGGACTATAGTGTAAGAACATCCGGCGGTGACGTCCAAATATTCAATCATAACGGCAATATAAATGTTTCAACTTCAGGTGGTGATGTTACAGTTAAAAATATTACCGGATTTGTTAAAGTATTTACTTCGGGCGGCTATATAAATGGTAAAAATATAAATGGAAATATTACTGCTTCAACCTCAGGTGGTAATATCTATTTACAGGTAAAAAACGGGGAAGTAAGTGCAAATAGCTCCGGTGGGGACATTTCGTTATATTACTTCGGTATAAATAAAGGAATTGGAATTTCAACTTCAGGGGGTGATATTAATTTGGAAGTACCTCAAAACATTAAAGCCGATGTTTTACTCAAATCATCCTCCGGGAATATAATCGATAATTTTTCCAATGAATCGGTTTTAACAATTACTCCGTTTAAAAACGAGAGTAAGTTTAACGGCGGCGGAGAAAAGCTAATTTGCAAAACAAGCGGCGGCGATATTACATTAAACGACAGGAAATGAAATTTTCATATTTGCCGTCAACCGGCAAAAAAAATTTATTAACATTTTTAATACGCAAACTTGTTTCAATTGGTTGTTAATTATAAAATCCCATAATTAGAGACAGGCTTTAATTACATCGGCTTTTTAGATAGAACTCATTTAATAAAAATTTTAAAAATTAATTAGTACTTTTCCTTCCATATTTTCTGTTAAATTTCTCTACTCTACCGGCTGTATCCACCAACTTTTGTTTTCCTGTAAAGAAAGGATGTGAGCCGCTGGAAATTTCAAGTTTAACAAGTGGATAAGTATTACCGTCTTTCCACTTAATAGTATCATTTGTTCTTATTGTTGAGCGGGTTAAAATAGCAAAATCACAAGAAGCATCTTGAAAGACTATCGGTTTATACTGTGGGTGAATTCCTTTTTTCATCGTAACGCCTATTTTACTTTTTTAAAAAACTTAGATTTTAAATATAACCACATTATCTTTTAATACCAAACTATAATTACTGCGAAAAACAGGCGCTATTTCTTAAGGGAATTGCCATTAATCAACATCATCAATTTTGATTTCATGCGGTTTACTTTCATTTTTTCAGCTCGATTGAGGAATACAATTTTATAATTTAACCCATTTTTATTTATTCTATAACCAAATGAATTCATTGCATTTACATATCCATTACGATTGACGGTAGTGTAAGTTAATGATGTATTGCCGGATATTCCGGAATTACCGGTTATTTTTTTTTGCCGTGCGGCTGCTTGCCGGTTATCTCTTTTAATATCATTTATTTTATCAGGTTTCATTTCATCATTTGAAATAAAATCTTCTCTCATAATTTCCGGTATATTTTTAAGAGAAGTTACATCTTCACGCCTTTCCGGACTTGTAACAAGCGGGTCTACTTTTGAAGGTGAATTTAAATGAACCATAAACAATATAACAAGACCGAGAATAACTGCTGCAGATATAGGAACAAGTTTGGAAGGTAATAAAAGTTTATTCCAAAAACCGATTTTGATATTGAACTTCCCGGAATTTATTTTTCGCATCAAATCGGCTTCAAAATAATCGGGAGGATTAATCTTGGGTAATCGCTTTAGAATTTCGGTAATATTTCGAAAATTTTCTTCCTCTTGAAACTCCATTTTATAATTCACTCCTTATATATATCCTTAAGCAATTTTTTTAGCTGTGCTCGTCCTCTGTTAATACGAGATTTTACGGTTCCCACACTTATTCCCATTATTTCGGCTATTTCCTCGTATGATTGTCCTTGTATATCTCTTAAAATAACGGCTTCTCTGTAAGCGTTAGAAATTTTTAACAAAGCTTTCTGAATAATCTCATTTTTAATTCCGCTATCTGTTATTATATCAGGCCTATAATTTTCATCCGGTATTTCATAATTTTCATTCTCTTGTCCGTAGGCATTAATAGAAAGTAATTTTTTTCGTTTTTGTTTCTGATATTCGGTTCGTGCTAAATTTCCTGCTATAGTATAGATCCATGTTGAAAATTTGGCAATGGACGAATAGGAATCTTTATAACGATAAACCTTTATAAAAGTTTCCTGAACAACATCAAAACATGTTTCATAATTCCCTAAAAATCTGAAAACATAATTGGTTAACGGATTTTTGTATCGTTGCACCAATATTTCAAAAGCTTTTAGAGTATCATTTTGCTGAAACTCCAGTATTAGTTCTTCGTCAGTTAGTTCGTTAAAATTTTTATTAGACAATTGTTTTACTTTTTATGAGAGGAATTGTTTCCTAAACTTTAAATAAATTATTTTAATAATATTTAATTTCGAAAAAAAGCTGTAATTAATTTAAATTAAATTCTGATTAAAAATGAGTCAGCTTAAAAATCATAATATTTAGGTTGAAATATCATTCCGGGAAACTTATCTTCACATAAACGAGGCGAGTAAGTTTAATAAAAATAATAATGTTTGACTTTATTTTCCCATTAATGTAAAGATGAGTTTACAGAAATATTCTTTATAGAGTGAAAACATAAATCATTGTAAAATTTCTGCAATTAACACCGAAACAACCGATTTACTATCCGTAGAAGTGGTCTTAATTATAACATCGGCTTTAAGCAAAGCCTGAAATACATTATACAAATCTTTATCGGAGAATAACTTTCTAGCTTTTAGATATTCCTTGTAATAATAAGGATGTGTACCGACTATTTTTGCAGCAGCCTGGTTTGGGATCTTCTTTTCAATTAATTCATTAACCCGTGAAATACCTGTAAAATATCTAGTCAACATATAAATAATAAATACCGGCTCCGCCCCTTGCTCTAACAATTCTAAAGCAATTTTAAGAGATGCAGCTTTATCTTTTTTACCAATATTGCTTTGTAAATCGAAGATGGAATATTCTTTCAAATGAGTGGATAGCGACCTTATGTTCTTAAGGGTTATCTTTTTCGTTTCTCCTAAATAAGTAAATATCTTTTCCAGCTGAGCTTTAAGCGAATTTCTATTTTCACCTACTATATCCAAAAGTATTTGAGCATTTTCAGAGTTTAATATTTTTCCTTTGGATTCGGAATAATTTATTAACCAATCAATTAAATTTTTTCCTTTAACACTATTAGTCGTATAAATAAAATTCTTTGTAATTAACTCTTTGTAAAATTTTGTATCGAGATTAACAATATTACCGTTATGCAACAAAACCAGAATTGTAAAATCGGGAGGATCTTTTACATAATTAGATAATATTTTTTTATCTCTAATTTTTTCGAATTCTTTAAGTATAATTAATTTTTTCCCGGAGCCGAATGGAAACGTTGATGCTAAATCAAGAACTTCGGATAAACTTTTATCATCCCCGTAAAATATTTCTTTATCGAAATCAGAGACTAAAAACGGTTTGGCTTTATTTTCTATCAGTTCCAAACAACTTTGTATGCCGTAAGAATCCTCTCCAAACAAATAATATACGGGAAGCAATTTTCCTTGCTGCAGATTTTTAACAGCTTGATTTATTGAGGGTACATTAAATTTTATTTTCGACATCGTTCCCTTTTAATTTTTCATACTTAATTGCTTCATAAACCGCCATTTGCTTAATAATGAGATAACAATTCATTAATTTACAAAAGTAAGCAGATAAATGGAAAGGTTTTTTTATCCTGATAAGAACAAGCCGTAGATGATCTTAATTCTATTATGAAAAGTTCTAAAAATACCTTTACCGAATTTGGTATTTAACAAAATTCAAAAAATATCTTGCCGATACATTTTTAACAGACTTCTAATTTTAGTAATGAGAGGCATAAATTAATATAGCACAATCAATATATGAATCTAACCTATAAAAGTACTGATGTGTCATTCTAAACTCCGTGAAGAATCTCTAATCCATTGTAAAATAAGAAATCCTTTAGTTGCCTAGCTTCTTCGGAAGGACAATCAAGATCCGCTCAATTTAGACATGATTTAAATCATATTAATTATAATATGTGATTTTGTTTATATTACCGAAAAGTAGGCTTGTTATTGTGTTAGCAATTAATATTTTTGAATTTGATTTTTTTAGAAATAAAATAATTGGGCGAAAATCTGAACTTTTTTGATTGAACTCAAAGATTAAAGCAAACATTTTGTTTTTATTTTTATCGTTTTGGACTTAAATAGAACATAGTGTTATTATAAAATAAATTGAAAGGAATGATTATAAATGGTTAGAGCTATTTGGAATGGTGAAGTAGTAGCAGAAAGCAAGGAAATAAAACAAATTGAGGGACAACGTTTTTTCCCTCCGGAATCTGTAAAAAAAGAATTCTTGAAAAAAAGCTTTACTCATTTTGTAGACCTGGAGAAGGGTACGGCTAATTATTATAATATTGCAGTAAAAGATAAAGTGAATTGGAATGCAGCTTGGTATTTTCCTAAGCCGAATAAAAAAGTTACTCATATTAAAAATTATATTGCCTTCTCTCCTGCGGTGGATATAGAAGATTAAGTTTTATATAGTAGCTACAAAGTTCCAATTGCAAATAATTTAGACTATGAAGCGTCCATGATTGATTCAGACACAAACCTGGTCCGTGTGCCTTTTTCGCCTTTACCGTGGGTAACTGCGACGCCGCGGGACTACGTCGTGGCGCCCGATCCAGCCTTGCGGGAGGAGGCTCCCTCGCAGGGGGTCGCCGCGCGACGGCAGGCTCACCCCGGCGAGGGGCTGCACCCCGGGAACGGGCTGGATGCAGCAATGCAAAGCTCAAATCCTTTCCGGAGGTAGAGATCACGTTCCCGAGGACAATCGCCTTTGCATTCGTTGTGGCCCACGCAAGTGTACGGTGTCCGTTCGGCCCTCGAACCATCATCGGGATCAGCCCGACCTGCTCGAATTCCTTGTGCGGGATTTTGATGAAATGATCAATGACAAAGGCGCCCTTGGTTGCGTGGCGAACCAGCGTGTAAAACGGCGCTTTGGGCGGACACACAGCCACAACCGGGTTGACTGGGGGTAGTTGGGGAAGGACAAGACGCTTCTTTGAGTCGGGAATGGGCTTGGGCGTGGACAAGCACCACGTATTCGTTTCCGTCCCGAACGGTCCGTCGCTATTGATACCTTGATAGGAAACGCGAGGAAGATTGGACGATCGAACTGAAAACATCCACCCGAGGGCGAGGGCAATCAGAACGACGAAAAAAAGGAAGAAGATGGGGATGAAGACGGACTTTTTCATTCGATCACAGACTCCCAAGCAGACCCTGCATTTCCCGAGTGGGTATGGTATCGTAACGAGTATACCGAACAAGCAATCCACATTCAACCGCTCGCACGGGAATGGTCCGTATGGATTTCGATGAGAATCAGAAACAGGTGGTTGCCCATGGGAGCGGGCACGCGCTGATCCTGGCCGGGGCCGGATCTGGAAAGACGGCCTGTTGCGTGGGGCGCTGCGTCCAGCGCATCCAATCCGGCATCCCCCCAGTCTCCATCCTGCTGCTCACCTTCACGAACAAGGCGGCGCGCGAGATGAGGCTGCGTGTCCGCGACCTCATCGGCGGCCCGGCCGAGGCCCTGTGGCTCGGCACTTTCCATTCCCTGGGCGCG
>CAJXGP010000036.1 GCA_913053915.1 uncultured Ignavibacteriales bacterium
CATCAACGCCTCCTTGCGTTTTTTTAAGGGAAGCTCCTCATCATTCAATACTAGTGAAAAATCTCCGATTTTTACGAAGAGAAGTTTTCCCGGAACGACTTTTCTAATTTTAATATAACAAATCCATTATCAATAATAATTCAAAGGGAACAATAATTAAATGGAATCACTTAATAAAATAGAAAATAAAACGGCAATTGTCGGTATTATCGGCCTTGGTTATGTCGGTCTACCCTTAGGGTTGGAGTTTGTATTCAAAGGTTTTAATGTGATAGGATTCGATGTTGACGAAAAAAAAATTCCATTACTTAAAGCAGGCAAAACATATATAAGACATATAAAAGCGGAAAAAATAAAAGCAGCGGTAGAAACCGGTCGTTTTTCCGTTACGTCGGATTTTTCAAGATTACATGAGGCTGATGCAATAATAATTTGTGTTCCGACACCGTTAAATGAACATCGTGAACCGGATATGACTTATATTGTTAAAACTACTGAAGTCATTCAAAAGTATTTACGAAAAGGACAACTGGTTATACTCGAATCAACTACTTATCCGGGTACAACAGATGAGATCCTGCTTCCCATGTTTGAAAATGCACCGTTAGTTCAACTTCAAAATTCAAAAATTCAAAAACAAAAAGTTAGTGCCCTTGCGGGAAATATTCAGGAAAAAGTTGTTGCAGGTTATAAATCTTCGTTTCCAAATAATGAGAAATTCATAGTCGGCAAAGATTTTTATTTAGCATTCAGTCCTGAGCGGGAAGACCCAAACAATCCAAATTACAGCACGGCTACAATTCCAAAAGTGATTGGCGGTACTACGCCGGAATGTTTGGAAGTAGCTCAAGCTTTATATAATCATATAATTGTTAAAACCGTTCCCGTTTCATCCACTAGGGCGGCGGAAGCAACAAAATTATTGGAGAATATTTATCGATCGGTAAATATAGCGCTGGTTAATGAATTAAAGATGCTTTTCGATAAAATGGGTATTGATGTTTGGGAAGTGATAGAAGCTGCTTCTACCAAGCCGTTCGGATACCATGCATTCTATCCAGGTCCGGGCTTAGGGGGGCATTGTATTCCAATCGATCCTTTTTATTTGACGTGGAAAGTGCGTGAATATGATACTAGTACCAAGTTTATCGAATTAGCCGGTGAAATAAATACATTTCAACCTTATTATGTGGTTGAACGAACTATGCATGCACTCAATAATTTTAAAAAATCTTTGAACGGAGCAAAAGTATTAATATTAGGAGCGGCATATAAAAAAAATATCGATGATATGCGTGAATCACCCTCTCTTAAATTGATTGAGATATTCAGAGGAAAAGGTGCAGAAGTAGATTATAATGATCCGTATGTTCCGGTTCTTCCTAAAACTCGAAAGTATAAATATAATTTGACTTCAATTGAATTAACAAAAGAAAATTTGAATAATTATGATGTGATTGTTTTAAGTACCGATCATTCCGATTATGATCATAAGTTCATATCGGAGAATGCAAATTTAATTATCGATACACGTAATGCATTTGGTAAAAATGGAATAAAAAATGCAAGAATTTTTAAAGCATGACTAACTAGTAAAAAGTTTCATAATTTTGTCTGATTAGCTATTAGATTGCTTTGTCGCCCCTCACCTTGCAATGGCACTTTAGCGTTGTAAAAGTATTTAGGAAATGCTATACTAGAACCCATGATTGAATTTAAAAAGGAAAATTTAGTTTGAAATTTTTAGTAACCGGTGGTGGTGGGTTTATTGGTTCCAATATTGTTGAATATTTGCTTTTAAAAGGGCACTTTGTTAGAACTATTGATAATTTCCTTACAGGCAAAAAAGAAAATCTATCTGAATTTAAAGACGACATAGAAATTATCGAAGGTGACATAAGAGATTACCGTACAGTTCAAAAAGCGGTAAACGGTATGGAAATAATTTTACACCAAGCAGCCGTAAGGTCCGCTGATAAATTGATTGAAACCACGGAAACAAATATTACGGGTACAGTAAATTTATTAGAAGCAGCTAAGAATAATAATATACGAAGATTTATTTTTGCTAGTTCGTCTGCTGTTTACGAAAATACTTTGGAAATAGAAAAGTATGAAGGAATGGTTTTAAATCCTTTTTCTCCCTATGCACTTTCCAAGATAACCGGTGAAAAATTTTGTCAAATTTATTACAACTCTTTTGGATTGGAAACAATATCTTTAAGATACTTCAATGTGTTTGGACCGAGACAGGAATTTGATTCACAATTTGTTGTAGTAATTCCGAAATTTATAAATGCTGTACTTGAAGGCAAACAGCCGGTTATTTACGGAGATGGGGAACAAAGTCGTGATTTTACTTATATTACAAATGTGGTTATGGCAAATTATCTGGCTGCCACATCGGAAATAAAAAAATTTGGATTTGCTGCAAACTGTGGATGTCATGATAGACTCACGCTTAATCAACTTGTAGATTCGATCAACGAAATATTACACAGTGAAATTTTCCCCATTTATAGTGAACCGGATAGGAAAGACCCTCAACATTCTTTTGCGAATATAAATCTTGCCGAAAAAATGTTTGGCTATAAACCATCGGTTAATTTTCGCGAAGGATTGGAAAAAACGGTGGGCTACTTCAAACAAAAATTATTTAGGATGTAGAAGCCAAAAAAAATTTGCTAATTTTAGGGAGTTGATAATATGAAATAAAATGAATAGCGGAATTAAAAGAAATATAACAAAATTAAAAAAATCAATATTAAAAAAATCAATAAAAAATGGTAGGAGTAAAAATGAGTGAAGAAAACATCAAAATAAAAAAAATGACGTTAACAAATACAAAAAAAGAGATGCTTGATACATATAATGAACTGATAAAACTGTATAGAGAACAAGAGCAGCATCAATTAAAACCGCAGAAAATTTCGGAAGAAAAAACTAAAAAAGAGACGATAGAAAAAGTACGTGGGATTTCCACCGAAGTAGTATCTAAAGGGATAAACAATCTTAAGGTGGATATAAATAATGTCTTATCTAATTTGGAAGAAAATCTCGAAAAAGAAGTAAAAAAATACGAAGAAATTCAAAAAGCAATAAAAGTAAAAGAAGAAGAATTAAAAGAAATTTTTGAAATTGAAGGGAACGCTTATTCTTTAGCCGCATTGATTGAATCACAGAATATTAAAAAGCAAGAATTTGAAAATGATCTTGAGCATAAAAAAGAAACAATTTTAAAAGAAATTGATAACCTAAGAAATGAATGGGAGCGAGAGAAGAAAACTCATGAAACGCAGATAAGAGAAAGAGATGAACGGGAAAAGAAAGAAAGTGCACGAGAAAAAGAAGAATATGAATACATATTCAACCGCAATAAGAAAATTGCAAAGGATAAATTAAATGATGAATTATCAGTTAAAGAGAATGAATTCAGTGAAAAAGTTCAACAAAAAACAAATGAGTTGAATGAACGAGAGCGGGAAATTAAGACCCGGGAATCAGAATATCTCTCAATGAAAGAGAAAGTCGATAAATTTCAAGCAGAATTGGATGCGGCTATTAAGAAGTCGATCGAAACAACAACACAAAAGCTGACGGCAGAGGCAAAAGGTAAGCAAGATTTATTAACAAAAGAGTTTGAAGGCGAGAAGAATGTATTAAAAACCAAAATAGAATCACTGACAAAGATAGCATCCGAACAGGAAAAGAAAATTAGTGAACTTACTAAAAAACTAGATGAAGCATATCAAAAAGTCCAGGGCGTAGCCGTAAAAGCAATTGAAGGCTCCTCAAATTCAAAGGCTTTTGATGAATTGCAAAAGATACTTTCTGACAAACTATCGAATAAAGTTAAGGATTAAGAGAGATTAAGAATGGCTACGGTTATAATGCATAAAAAGGATTAAAAGAGCTTTGTAAAAAAAATTAGAATCAGTTAACTCTAAAGGAGTTAAAACAATAAATAATAGTGAGAAATTAAATTAAAAGGATACATCATTTGGATTCAAAGAAAAATGAAAAATTTGAAATTAGAAGTTAAAAATTTTTAACATGTTAGATTCTTACTCATAATAACTGACTATTAATTGCCTATTATTCAATTTTCAGAATTAATTTTACTTTAACCCTATTACGCAAGATAGCCATTCTGAAGAGTGAGAAGGGAAAATTTTGTTTTTAATTTTAGATTTTGCCAAAAAAACAAAAGGATTTTCACACCTTCCAGACGCTAAGAATGATAAAAAACTAAGTTGCGTTGTAGGGTTAATAACTGTTTGCTATTTATTGTTTATGCAACACAATAAAAAGTAAGGGAGAAAAATGAATAGATGATTAGTGATTACGATATTGAAAACATAATTAAAATTGTTTTGGATGCAGGTAAAGCAGTATTGGAAATTTACAACTCCGGCGATTTTGAAATTGAATTAAAATCCGATAATTCACCTCTTACAAAAGCCGATAAAATTTCTAATGAAATTATTGTATCCGGGTTACCGGCAATTGAACCGGCTATTCCGATACTATCTGAAGAGGGAAAAGAAATTCCGTTTGAAGAAAGAAGAGCTTGGAAAAGATTTTGGCTAATTGACCCTTTAGACGGCACAAAGGAGTTTATAAAAAAAAATGGTGAATTTACGATTAATATAGCATTAATTGAAGATCGGCTACCTATTTGGGGTGTTATTTTTGTGCCTGTAACCGGTGAGCTTTATTGGGGTGGAGTGAAAACCGGAAGCTGTAAAAAAGATAACCGGGAAAGTGAAAATATTAAATTACACGTGAGTTCAAAAAACAAAGATGATTATTTAACGGTTATACAAAGCAGATCGAATTCAGGCAAGGAAGAAGAACAATTTTATTCAAAATTTAAAGTTAAAAACAAAATATCAAAGGGAAGTTCATTAAAAATGTGTATGGTAGCTGAGGGTAAGGCAGATCTATATTTCCGCGGAGGTCCAACTTGGGAATGGGATACAGGTGCCGGACATGCAATATTGCGTGGTGCAGGCGGTTACTTCGTTAATAAAGATAAATCTGAATTGATTTACAATAAAAAAGTGCTCAAAAATTTTGGATTTATTGTAAGTGCATTTGAATTGGGAAATAGAGTTTAGAATTACTAATTTAGTTCTTAGTTCGTTGTTCAAAGTTCTTAGTTAAAAAAGAAGATAGAATATTTTACTATAAAAGATTGGATGATTGCAAGAGCGTTCAGTAATGCAACTTTTTGAAATAAAAACTCCTTTAAATAAGCAAATACGATTAACCAAGGAAAATTGGAACAAAATAATTACAGAGAAACATCCTGTAATGAAAGATCATTTTGACGAGATAAAAAATACTCTAGAAAATTCTGAAATAATCCGTTTAAGCAAATGGGATCCAACTGTATGGTTATATTACAGAAAAAGCGATAATTATTATATATGTGTTGTTACAAAAATTGAAAATTCTACTGGATTTATTATTACAACGTATTTAACTGATAAAATAAAAATTGGTGAAGAATTATGGAAAAGATAAAAATATTTTATGACCGTAAAGCTAATATTCTTAATGTCTGGTTTGATGAACCGGAAAAGGAAGCATTTTCTGAGGAGAATGAATCGGAAGTGATATTAGTAAAAGACAAAAATGGAAGAGTTATTGGATTTGAGAAGCTAAATTTTGTGCTTACTGCACATGCCAGTGGAGAAATCAAAATACCTGTTGAAGTAATAATGAGATAAGACACGAATTGCACGAATAAACACGAATTAAATACAAAGAAGAAAATGAATAAAAAATTTAAATTGTGAAAATCTGTGCCTGAATCGGTGATATCTGTGGTAAAAAATAAAACCACAGACTCACACGGATTATGCGCAGATTTACACAGAAGAAATTAATAAAATTAAGCTAAATACAAACTACTGAATGCTAAAAAATGAACAACATTATTTGGAATAAATCAAAAATTTCTAAATCCGACCGCGAAAAATTAAACGGTCATGAAGGAGCCTGTATTTGGTTTACCGGACTTTCCGGCAGTGGAAAATCGACACTTGCTAATACAGTTGAAAATATGTTGTTTGATAAAGGGATACATACTTATTTGCTTGATGGTGATAGTATTCGCCAAGGATTAAATTCCGACCTCGATTTTAGTAAAAAAGGTAGAATAGAAAATATTAGAAGAATTGGAGAAGTAGCTAATCTATTTGTGGATGCCGGTTTAATTGTTCTGACGTCATTTATTTCGCCATTTAAAAAAGACCGGGAAATTGTGCGTAATCTTTTACCCAAAAATAAATTTATAGAAATATTTGTGAACTGTGATTTGGAAACATGTGAAAAACGTGATCCGAAAGGGTTATATAAAAAAGCAAGAGCAGGTAAAATAAATGATTTTACCGGAATTTCTTCTCCTTATGAAAAACCGGAAGAACCAGAGTTAAAAATTGATAACGGCACAAATTCTAATCTTACGAAAAATGTAGAAATGATAGTTGGTTATCTATTTGGACGGAAAATAGTTAATTGGAATAATGGAATGGTGGAATAATAGAATTTTTACATTATTCCAAAATTCATAGTTACTAATAATAAGGAGTAGTTCTATTGTACTTTGAAACCAAATCCCGTTCCATCGTTAAAACAATTTCCTGGCGTATACTTGCTACACTTATAACTATAACTTTAGTTTACATTTTTATCGGTAATTTAACAATTGCTTTTTCTGTTGGCGGTGTAGAAGTTTTTCTTAAAATGTTGGTCTATTTTTTTCATGAACGAGCATGGGATAAAATTAAATTTGGGAAAAAAGAAATTAAACCTGCCGTTATCTGGTTAACGGGATTGGCAAAATCGGGTAAAAAAGATATTGCCGCCGAGCTGATTACTTTATTGAAGAAAAAAGGATTTAAGACGGAATATTTTGACGGGCACACTATTAGGCATTTATTCCCTGAAATAGGATATTCCAAAGAGGAGGTCAATACTCACATTAAGCGAGTTGGATATTTAGCGAGTAAATTAGAAGAGCAAGGCGTTTTTGTTGTTGCTTCGTTTCTTTCACCTTATTGTGAATCAAGAGAATTTGTTGCAAAAATATGTAAAAATTTTCATGAAGTTTATGTTTCCACTCCAATAGATATCTGCAAAAAAAGAGATGATAGCGAAATTTATGAAAAAGCAAGACTCGGGAAAGTTAAAAATTTACCTGGAGTTGATGTTGAATATGAAATTCCCCAAAACGGTTCAATTGAAATAAATATTGAAAAAACAAATGCAATAGAAGCGGCTAAAAGAATTTTAGAGAAAGTATCAAAAACTATATAATGTAGAAAAGGAATGATGCATTGAGGAAAGTTGGAATGATGGAATAATGGGTAAAAAAATAGCACAACTTTTCAAAATTTCGACGAACTACACTACAAAGTGGAAAATGAATTAATTAATTTAATAAAATCATTACCCAGTGTAATAAAAAAAAGTTACACCGGCAGGCAACAAAAACAAGAAAATTGGGAAGATAAATTTTAATGGGAAACAATATTCCATAATTCCAATTTTCCAACGTTCCTTTATTTTATTTAACCTTTGATATTTAACTTTTTATAATTTTTAATTGGATTTTTATGGATCACTTACAAGAACTGGAAAATAAAAGCGTTTATATTTTTCGTGAGGCTTATGCAAATTTTAAAAATCTCTGTATGTTGTGGTCGATAGGGAAAGACAGTACAGTACTTCTTTGGCTTGCACGTAAAGCTTTTTTTGGACATGTTCCTTTCCCATTGGTACATATCGACACTTCATTCAAAATACCGGAAATGATTGAATATCGTGATAAATTGGCTAAAAAATGGAATCTCAATATGATTTACGGGCAAAATGAAGAAGCTTTGAGAAATAAATTAACGTTTCCCGATGGAAATGTAGGCAGAATTCAATGTTGTAAATATTTAAAGACGGATGCTTTAAAAAATACATTAAACGGTAAATGGAAAAGGTATCGATTGAATCTTATAACCGGGAAATACGAAATTGATAAAAATACCGAACCTTATACAGGTGTAATTGTCGGTGCCCGTTCCGATGAAGAAGGCAGCCGTTCGAAAGAAAGATACTTTTCACCGCGTGATGTAGAAAATTTATGGGATGTTGGAGATCAACCGCCGGAGTTTTGGAATCAATTTAAAACGGATTTTGCACCCGGCACTCATTTGCGGATTCATCCCCTTTTGGATTGGACTGAACTAAATATTTGGGAATATATTAAACGAGAAAATATTCCTACGGTTTCTTTGTATTATAATCAAGGTGATGGGAAACGTTATCGTTCACTCGGATGCTATCCATGTACTTCTCCAATCAAATCCGAATCAAGAAATGTTGATGAGATTATTGAAGAATTAAGTTCAGGTAAACTTAGCAATATTGCCGAACGCTCGGGTCGCGCACAAGATAAAGATGACGGCGGTGGATTGGAAACGTTACGTCGTGGTGGGTATATGTAGGTGGATTTGCGAATTCGCAATTAACGGATTGCGGATTTTTTTGATTGTGAAATGAGTTATTTAGATACATAATAGTAAATAATTTTAATAACATAATTAAAAAAATGAATAAAGAAAAGATTATTGAAACCACTGAAAAATCAAATCCCGAATCAATCAATTCGCAATCCGCAAATCCTGAATCCGCGAATTCGGGATTGTAAAATGAGTTATTTAAATACATACAAGATAATTTGATGAGTTATAAAAATTTTGAAGAATTACCGATTTGGCAAGAGGCATTTGAAATAGTGAAATTAGTTTATCAAATAACGCAACAAAACCAAATCAAAAATGATTTCAGATTGGTAGATCAATTACGCGGAGCTGCAATTTCAATTATGAATAATATTGCCGAGGGGTTTGATTCAAATTCAAACAAAGAATTTGTCCGGTTTTTATTCTTTTCTTCAAGGTCTTGTTCTGAAATTATTTCGATGAGCTATATTTTGAAAGAAATATACAATTTGAAAGATGTTTCTGAAGTATTGTATTCAAAAACTTTAAGCTGTAGGAAACAAATTAAAGGATTTATAAAATATCTTAATAGTAAATAATTTGGTTCTATTCTAATTATAAGGTGCTTTTATCAAATATGAAAGCAAAAGGCAGGGATGCGGCACGAATGGCATCTCTTCACCAAATAGAGAATGCACTTAATCTATATTTTAATAACCACAATCGTTTTCCAATAGAACAATCATTGGTGGTAATTACAGGAACTGATTCGTTTTCTTTAGCGCTTAAGGACGACCTTGTAATTCCAGAGGTTAGACCAGACCCAATTTATCCATCTAGCTACTACACATACATATCTAATACATCTGGAACAGATTACACAATAACATTCTGCCTTGAAACTGATACGGTAAGCCTTTATGCCAAAGGATGCAGTAACACTATTTCTCCATAACTTATAAATGAAACGAGATAAAATACAATGGAAGATGCTTGAATACCAACATAGAGACCGTAGTGTTGATTGGTTTTGGGCTGTTGGAATTATCACTGTGGCAATTACATTGATAGCGATAATCTACAATAACATTCTATTTGCTATTTTTATTATTTTAGGAACTTTCACATTACTATTATACGCGGCGCGCGCGCCACGTATGGTTAATTTTGAAATTAGCAGACGTGGAATTCATATCAACGATACCCTATACCCATTCAATACACTTGAGTCTTTTTGGCTTCATTATCACAATGACCGCGATAAAAAACTCATCGTGAAATCAGAAAAAAAACTTATGCCATATATCACTCTTCCTGTACCTGATGAAGATGTTGAAGATATTCATCTTTTTCTTATGGAATATTTACCAGAAGAAGAACACAACGAAAGTATCGCTGAGGCTATAATGGAATATTTAGGTTTCTAGATTATATATATAAAAAATTTGTAATTAAAACTAAAACAAATTTTTTATTTAATTTCTTTGCTGTTTTATATGCTGCATATCCATCGGGGTAAGGCCAGTGTGAATAAATTATATCAAATTCGAGATGGTTTCTCTTTATATATTTCTCGGTATTATTAGCAATAGTTATATCATCACATAAATTATAAGAAAATGGGAAACGAAGATATTTTAAATATTTAATATCTAATTTCCCTTTA
>CAJXGP010000037.1 GCA_913053915.1 uncultured Ignavibacteriales bacterium
CTCGCCCTGATAATTTACTAAATGCGTTATTACAAATTCAAGATAAAATCGGTAAAAGTAGAGCCAGAGATTTTCCCAATATACCTTTACCTAAATTAACGGTAATTCAAAATAATTGATAATTATGAATTTTAAAGAATTAATCTTACAAAAATTAAATGGGGAATTTCCCGGAATCAACTTTGATGCTGATGAATATAGGGGCGATTTGAGAATAAAATTTGATAAAAAATATATTGTACAAGTTTGTAAATTTTTGAAGGGAACTCCCGAATTAAATTTTAATATGTGCGAAGATGTGACCGCAATTGATTGGGCGAAAAAAAAAGATAGATTTACTATGGTGTATCAAATTTTTTCTCTCCCGAATAAATTAAGGCTTTGTCTTAAAGCCGATGTGGATGAATCTGATTGTGCAATAGATTCCGTCACTTCGGTTTGGAAAAGTGCGAATTGGGCTGAAAGAGAGACTTATGATATGTACGGGATAAAGTTCAACAATCATCCCGATTTGCGAAGAATGTATATGCCTGAGGAATTTGAATATTACCCTCTTCGTAAAGATTTTCCATTGATGGGAATTCCCGGCTCTCTAACACTTCCAAAAAAATAAAGAATTATTATGCAAAAGTTGACAAAAGAAGGCGTTTATCCTAAAATAATTGAAGCATTACTTAAAGATTCGGATATCACTATTGAAGATGCACTTGAAAATGAAATGATTTTGAACATGGGGCCTCAGCATCCTGCAACTCATGGTGTTTTAAGAGTTCTCCTCAGATTGGATGGTGAAACTGTTGTTGCTGCTGTTCCTGAATTAGGCTATCTGCACAGAGGATATGAAAAACTGGCTGAGAATATGACTTTCTATGAGTTTATACCTCATACAGATAGGCTTGATTATTTAGCACCGATGGCAAATAATGTTGCATGGGTTCTAGCGGTTGAAAAATTAATGGGGATTGAAGCTCCTCCCAGAGCACAGTATATTAGAATGATGATTACGGAATTGGCAAGAATTGCTTCTCATCTTCTTGCTACCGGAGCACTCGCAATGGATGTGGGAGCTTTGACCGTATTTTTGTGGACTCTTAGGGAAAGAGAAAAAATACTTGATATTTGGGATATTTTATGCGGTGCCCGCTTTACCAATAGCTATACTCGTATTGGCGGAGTAGCTAACGATATTCAACCTGCAGCGTTAGCCAAAGTTAAATGGTTCATAGAACAATTTGATGAAAATCTTGAGGAATGTGAACGATTATTAAATACTAATAGAATTTTTATTGATAGACTCGAAGGCGTTGGCGTAATTTCTGCCGAAGATGCTATCGATATCGGATTAACCGGACCAAGTTTAAGAGGCAGCGGTGTAGAATTCGACCTGCGCCGGATCACTCCTTATTTATTTTATAATGATATTGATTTTAAAGTTGTCACATACCCTGAAGGTGATTCTTTAGCGCGCTATTTTGTAAGAATTGATGAGGCAAGAGAAAGTATTAAAATTATAAAACAAGTTTTAGATAAAATGCCGCAAGGAGATATTTTATTAAATTCACCGAAAAAAGTCCTGCCGAAAAAAACAGAAATTTTTACGAGAATGGAGGAATTAATACAAGATTTTATGCTTGTTAATTTCGGTATTAATCCACCGAAAGGCGATATATATCATGCCGTAGAAAATCCTAAAGGAGAGCTTGGCTTTTATTTGGTTAGCAATGGAAAAGTTGAGGGATCCCAATGGGAAGGATTAAAAGGCGAGCTTGGCTTTTATTCGGTTAACCATGGAGAAGGACATCCTTGGAAATGCAAAATCCGCTCACCTTCATTTGTTAATTTACAATCGTTACCGCAATTGGTAAAAGGGCACATGATTTCGGATGTGGTGGCAATAATTGGGAGTCTGGACCCGGTTATGGGTGAAGCCGATAAGTAAATATCTAAGGTTTTACCGGAAATAAATCCAAATATATATATACATAAATTTAAACTTATACTTTAACAATGGAATTTAAATTCACGGAAGAAAATCTAAAGAAGATTGATAACGTTTTAAAAAAATACCCTACTAAAAAAGCTGCCGTTATGCCGGTATTATACATGGCTCAAGAACAAAATGGGTGGATATCAAACGAAGTAATGAAAGAAATTGCCCGGATTTTGGAAATAACTCCGCAAGACGTTTTGGGGGTTGTTACCTTTTATACTATGTATTATCAAAAACCAATGGGGAAGCATCATATCCAAGTTTGTACCAATGTTTCTTGTATGCTGCGCGGCGGTTATGAATTATTGGATAAAGTGAAAGAAAAACTTGGTATTGATATTGGTGAGATAACCGATGATTTACAATTTTCTATTGAAGAAGTTGAATGTATGGGTTCATGCGGTACAGCCCCTATGATAGCCGTGAATGAAACTTATTATGAAAATTTAAATGTACAAAAAGTAGAAGAAATTTTAGAATCTTTAAAAAACCGGAATTAAATGGAAAAGATAGTTCTTCCCGATATAAAAGACATTCGTCAAATAAATGTTTATTTAAATAACGGCGGATACACTGCAATAAGAAAAGCATTCTCCCAATCAACCGATGATATTATTGACCAAGTTAAGAAATCAGGTTTACGAGGGCGTGGAGGCGCTGCATTTGTTACCGGTTTAAAATGGAGTTTTATGCCCAAAGTAACCGATAAATCAAAATACCTTTGTGTTAACGGTGATGAAAGTGAACCCGGTTCTTTTAAAGATAGACAAATTTTTGAATTCAATCCTCATCAATTAATTGAAGGTATTTTAATTGCCTGTTATGCCATTCAATCTAAAACAGCCTATGTGTATATAAGAGGAGAATATCACAAATGGATAAACCTCCTTCAAAAGGCTTTGGATGATGCCTATGTAAAGGGCTTTATCGGTGAAAGAATGAAAGAGACTTTCGGAACTGATTTTTATTGTGACATTTACATTCATAAAGGTGCAGGCGCTTATATCTGCGGTGAAGAATCGGCGCTGATGAATTCAATTGAAGGAAAAAGGGGGTATCCGAGAGTTAAACCTCCTTTCCCTGCTCAAAACGGTTTATGGGGATGCCCGACAACAATTAATAATATCGAAACTCTTACAAATGTACCGCCAATTATTAACAAAGGTTGGGAGTGGTTTTCTAAAATCGGTGAACCAAAACATCCCGGTACTATTTTGTTCGGCATTAGCGGGCATATTAATAAACCTGGTGTTTATGAATTACCTTCCGGTACTCTTTTAACCGACATTATTTATAAATATGCCGGCGGTGTACCTGGAAATAAAAAAATTTTATGTGTAATTCCGGGCGGGTCTTCAATGCCACCTCTGAGAGGTGATCAAATAGAAGGTATAAAAATGGATGCCGAGTCACTTAAACTTGCCGGGACTGCAATCGGTACGGGCGGAATAATAGTTATAGATGAAGATACCGATCTTACAAAAGTATTGGCGAGAATTTCTAAATTTTATCATCATGAAAGCTGCGGTGAATGTACTCCTTGCCGCGAAGGCACCGGTTGGCTCGAAAATGTCCTAAATAGAATTGCAAGAGGCGAAGGTTCAATCCATGACCTTGACCTTTTGGTCGCAATTGCCGGAAATATTGAAGGGAATACTATTTGTGCGTTGGGCGAAGCTGCCGCATGGCCTGTAAGATTTATGGTTACGCGCTTCAGAGATTACTTCGAGGAAAGAGTTAGTAAACAAATTGATTTACCTGTAATGAATAAAGTCCATTCTATGAGGCATACTGCAATCCCCGTTGCAGATATAAAAATATAAAAACTGCTGAGCTTTTAAATTTATTTCAGCCCGGTTTGAATTCAAATCGGGCTTTTATTGAGAAATTTTCCATTAAAAGAGCCAACTTCAATTTACGTAGGGGTGTTAGTCCTTTGTCCTATCTCATTATCAAGAAAAAATAATCCGTTTTTATCATCACCTATTAATTTTATCTTTTTCAAAATTCTTAATGATGTAGCTTCTTCTTCTATTTGTTCACTAACAAACCATTGCAAAAAATTATGAGTAGCAAAGTCTTTTTGGGAATGAGCTAATTCAACAAGTTCATAAATAGATTTTGTTACTCCCTGTTCGTGTTTATATACATTTTCGAATACATCTTTAATTGATTCCCATCCTCCTTTCGGTGCATCTATTTTGGCAAATTCAATTCGACCTTCTACTTGAAGAATATAATTATAAAATTTCATAGCATGCATATATTCTTCCTCCGATTGAATTTTCATCCAATTGGAAAATCCGCTAAAATTTATTGATTCGAAATATGCCGACATTTCTAAATATTGATATGACGAGAATAGTTCATCATTAAATTGGCTGTTTAACAATTCTAAGATTTTTTCTTCTACCATGATATTCCTTTCTTATTTTTTATTCGGTATATATTTATTTTTCATAAACTCGATTTTTAATCGTCTGTTTTGAACAGATACACTTACAGACTTAAATTTCAATATATGATATTATTTTTCATAATCTATTAAAACTTGTTTGTAATGTAGGAAAATATTTTTTCCGCTTCAATGATAAAAGATTATATTCTAACCATAAATAGGTATACCCAAAGAGTAAAAAGAAAAATTATATCTGTAAATTCAAATATTCATTATCTGTTTCTATTTTTCGGGTCTATATAAAATACATTGGATAAATAAAAAAGCCCCGTTAAGGGGCTTTTCATTTTTTATCTTTTTTGATAAGGAGGTTGTTTCGGGGGTACGGGTGTAGTTTTTAATTCTTTCATAACTAATTTAACGGCACTTTGAAGTTGTTGATCAATTCCTCTATCCAATATGGCAGGGTTATTAACCACTTTAATATTAGGGTCAACACCATGTCCTTCTTTAAACCATGTACCGTTTTGATAATACATTCTAAATGATGGAATAGTTACCACTCCGCCGTCAATAAGCTTAGGTGTACCCGTATAACCGATTAATCCTCCCCACGTACGGGTCCCGATTAATTTACCTACCTTAAGTCTGCGGAAGAAATCGGGGAATGCATCACCACCCGAACCGCTCCAGCCGTTAATCAACATTACTTTGGGACCGAAATTCGCATCCGGTGGCCACTTCCAATTTTTACCGTCTCTAACGGCAAAATATGCTATCAGTTTTCTATTGAGCATTTCAATAAATCTATCGGGTATTTGTCCACCGCTGTTAAATCTTTCATCAATTATTAATCCCTTTTTGTTAATTTGAGCTAGAAATTGTTCAACTAATTCATCCTGTCCGCTAATCCCGGTATTAGGCACGTAAATATATCCTATTTTACCGTCGGTAGCTTTATCAACCATTTCTCTTTTTTTATTAATCCAAGATAGATTGCGTAAACGCGTTTCACTTTTTAAAGTTTTTACAATTACTTTCCAAGCGCCTTTATAACTCGGTTTATTATTTACGGTCAATTCAACTGTCTTGTTTGCTAAGCCTTGAAAAGCGAAGTAGGGATCTTTCGCCGGATCTAATTTTATTCCATTAACACTAAGGATATAATCACCGGCTTTTACTTTTATATTTGGAACGTCAAAAGGAGAGCGAACATTATCGTCCCACTTAGCAGCACGAATTATTTTTTTGATTCGATATGTATCATTAGATAGTTCCCAATTAACACCGAGTAAGCCGACGTTTTCGTGTTTACCTCTTTGAAGATCGCCGCCAAATCGATAAGTATGAGATGAGCTTAATTCACCAATAAATTGTCCGATAATATAATTTACATCCCATCTGGTAATTGCATAATTAAGCAATTTGCCATAACGATTTTTCATCTCATTCCAATTTACACCATGCATATGTGGATCGTAAAAGTAGTCGCGATAAAATCTCCAAACATCATTAAATATTTGTTTCCATTCAGCTCTTGGATGAATTACCATTTGCAATTGATTTGTCGGTAGAAGTTTCGACATTTTTTGTTTCGGTTCAACATTAATAATAGCAAAATTATTTGATTTACCTACAAGCATTTTTTTGCCGTTTTCCGTAAGCTGATAAAAATCTGCATTATTAATTATTGTTTTTACTTTTCTTTCTTTTACATCGTAATATTTTACCGGTTTTTCATTAGAGCCTGAACCGGAATTTGGATATTGGTGAAAGATTAATTTTCCTTTTACCGCACTTAAATCTCCGTATCTCCCGGCTTTTATCGGCAAAAGTACCATTCTCTCTTGGAAATTATTTATATCAATTTTTAATTTCTCGATTTTCTTTTCGTTCTTTTTTGTTTTTTCTTTTTTAGAACCTTTCGTCTTTTCCGGTTTTTTCTCTTTCTTCGTTATTTTAACTTCATCGTTTCTCGGTGCAAGAATTGAAGGTACATTATCTCTTAATGAAACTGCAGCTATTTTAGTAGCATTTGTATAAATAAAAGTATTTTGCATACTGCTGTATATCGGTTTAAAAGTTTGCTGAGTTAAAAAATAGAGATATTTTCCTGACGTACCAAATACAGGATCGTCACTATTGTAGAAACCGGAGGTAACTTGATATCTCTTATTTTCAGGAAAATTATAAAGGAAAATAGCATCATGTCGATTATCAAGTCCACGGGAATAAGCAATCCAACGGCTGTCGGAAGACCAACTTACAGAGAAATTTTCCAAAGCTCCGTTATACATCCACAAACCTTTATCAACCAAAATTGTTTTGTTTTTATTGATATCATAAATCCGGATTCTCATAGCTTTGTCTATAAATGCTAATTTTTTACCATCCGGCGACCAATACAAATTATATTTAAATCCGGTTTTAAAAGAGGTTAAACTCTTTTCACTATCCGGCTTTTCAATATTTTTCATTGTTAATTGATATTCACCGGTACGGTCGCTCCAATAAGCAACGTATTTCCCGTTTGGTGACCATGACGGAAATCTCTCGTAAACTCCCGGACTTTTTGTCAAATTCACAATTACACCGTGTTTAGCCGGAACGGAAAATAAATCTCCTCTCGCATCAAAAATAACTCTATTGCCTTCCGGTGAAATAGTTGCACCGGTTATATATTTACTAACCTTTTCGGTATGAGGTATTAAAGTGATTTCATCCGTTACAACATTGATATTGACTTTATGATACTTTTCGTTTTTTAGAGAAAACAAATAAAGGTTTCCGCCGTTTTCAAAGACAATATCTTCAGGTCCAATAGAAGGAAAGTGAACATCAAAATTTTTGAAAAAGGTTACTTGTCTCATTTTTTTTGTTTTTAAACTATAAGCCCAAATATTAAAGCGCTCGTGCGGACCGTTATCGGAAAGGAAATATATGATATTATTACCGAACCACATTGGCAGCTCGTCGTTGGCTATGCTATTGGTAATATCTTTAGCCGTACCGTTTCTAAAATTATAAAGCCAGATATCGGTAGCCATTCCGCCTCTATATCTTTTCCAGGTACGGAATAAACGTGTGCGGGGTGTAAATGCCAAAAATTTACCGTTTGGTGAAATTTCTCCAAATTCGCCGTAAGCAACAGGTAATTTTTTAGGCAAACCGCCTCTATCCGAAACCTCATAAATTTGGTCAAATCTTTGTCTTCCGCTTTGTCTTGATGAAACAAAGAGAAGAGATTTTCCGTCAGGTGTCCAGTCCAAGATTCTATCCGTCATTGGGTACGACGTAATTCTTGTAGGGATACCACCTTTAACCGGTATTGTAAAAACATCGATGTTGCCGTCATAATCTCCGCTAAATGCAATTGTTTTTCCATCCGGTGAAAATTTTGGGAAAATTTCTCTTCCTTTTGGAGAGCTTAATTTTACTGCAGTTCCGCCTTCTTTGGGAGCAATCCAAATATCACCGCCATAAGAGAAAACAATTTTCGTTCTGGAAACATCGGGGTATTGGAGTAATCGTGCACTAATTTGCCCAAATAAATCCGGCAAGTAAATCAATAAAATAAGTGAAATTAATAATATAGATTTTTTCATATTAGCTCCTTTAATTATGAGATAATTACGTTGTAATAGACGCCTTAAATTTTAATTTGCTCATATATTATTTTATTATTTATTAATCTTAACATGATAAACCTACACAATTTTCTCTAAATTCAAAATAGACTGAAAGTTATACCCGAACAATAATAATTAATCATTCTCATTGTCTTTTAATCCGATCATCTTTTCACTAATTTTCCAAAGCTCTTTACGTACTTTTAAATTATATGATTGAGTTGATAAAGCTTCTTTATTTTTCTGAATAAAATATTTATCCGTTACAAAAGTTGAGTAAAAATATTGCCGGTAATTGTTTTTTCGTTCATTGTTAAAACTAGAAACTAATTTAGTTATTTCTATTAATTACTCAAATATCTTGAAAGTAGAATCAAAAATTAGTAAGATTACTCCAATAATATAAAAGGTTAAATCATGAAATTCATACGTAATGTTTTTATTATTTTTCTAATTTTAACGTCTGGAATTGTTTTAGCACAGACTAAAAAACAGACATTTCAACTTAGGGATATGCGTAAACTGGTAAATCTTTCAAGCCCCCGGATATCTCCCGACGGCAATTATATTGCAATTATTGTTTCAAGACCCGATTGGAAGAAAGACAAGAACAAGCAGAAGATCGATCTTGTAAATGTTACTGATGGATCACTCCGAAGTTTAACATATAATCGTGAAGGAATTTCTCATCTCAGATGGTCACCTAAAGGCGAAAGATTAGCATTTATAGCTAAAGATAATGAAACTAAAAAACCACAAATTTTTGTGATGCCCATGAATGGCGGTGATCCCGTTCGAATTACCAAATCAAAGACCGGGGTTAGTGAATACGCTTGGAGCCCTGACGGAAAGAAAATAGCATTTGTCGCTCAAGATACAATACCCAATCCAAAAGCGATAAAACACCACGAAGATGCGTTTCATGTAACCGATAATAATTATACTGTTAAAGCCGCGGTACAACCTTGGCACTTATGGATTGTATCGGCAAAAGGCGGAAAGGCAAAACAGTTGACTGAAGGCATACGAAGTATCAGTACTGATCAAAAAACAATTACACCGATTGCTTGGAATCCCGGAGGAAATTCAATTATTTTCCAGCGCTTTCCGGATGTCTGGGAAGGAAACTCCCGGCATTCAATTATTGTTGAGGTAGATACAAGCGGTGGAAAAATTCGGAAGGTAGTAGATGCACAGGGATCAGGCTGGGCTTCTTATTCTCCCACCGGTAATATTCTCGCTTTTATCCGACCGCGCAATGGAGATCAAAATAACGGTAATGCTGTATATACAGATGTGAACAATAAAATCACCGATATTACTCATAAACTGGCACGTAACATTAACAGCTATGCTTGGCTTCCAAGCAGCAAAGCAATGCTATTGACAGGAGAAAAAGGTACTCAAACCGTAATATGGCGTCAGCCGTTGGATGGTAACGCAATTCAGCTTGATTTGGGAAATGTTAATCTCAATAACGGCAGTATAAGCGTATCTAAAAACGGTGTCGTTGCTTTTACAGGCAGTACTCCCTTGCATCCAACAGAATTGTATGTTTTAACTTCCTTGCATGCAAAAGCCAACCGGCTCACACACTTTAATAAATTTGTAGATAGTTTAAACTTATCAAAAGTGAAAACAATTAATTGGAAAGGACCGGACAGATTTTACGAAGACGGTGTACTGAACTATCCAATTAATTATCAAGCTGGAAAGAAATATCCGCTCGTACTGGTTATTCATGGCGGACCTGAAGGGGCTTCTACCGTTAGGTTCTCGGTACTTCCACAGTTATTGGCTGCGCATGGTTTCTTTGTATTCCAGCCTAATTACCGCGGCAGTATTAATCTCGGCGATGCCTATCAGCATGCAATTTTTAGAAATACCGGTGAAGAGTGGTTTATCTCCATTGAGCCGATCCCAGGGACCGTAGTTCAAACTGGCAAAATTTCTCTGTTTGTCAGTTTTAAGTTTAGCCATCAATTCCTTCTCTTCGCCATAGGCTTGTTTCCAGAAGAGCTGGTCGGTGATTTTTGCAGCCTTGATGAGGACT
>CAJXGP010000038.1 GCA_913053915.1 uncultured Ignavibacteriales bacterium
GGGAGTGACGATACGGAACTCGCGCCCGCGCCGATATTATTTGTAGTAAAATCGCGACTATCTCCATGAATAGCACTTTGGCCGTTTCCCGTTTTAGACACGTCCTTAGCTATCCACATAAAATTAATCGCTTCAACGATATCGGCGTCTTTCGCTAAAACTATTTCTATATCGTGACTTATATTTCTTTTTAATGCATCTGTTGCAAATACGTTTAAAGGGTCGGATAATGCAACGGTAAGAATGTCGTCCGACAGGCTTATCCCTATCATTTTAAACTGCCTTGAAAGAGCTTCGGGTATAAGTTTGCCGATTGCGGGGTCTATTATTATTTTAGACAGGTCTATTTTTTTTAATCCAAGTTGCGATGAAAGAGCATCTAATATATTGTCTTCCGAAAGTATTCCGAGAGATATCAATGCGCGGCCTAATCTTAAGTGCCGTCCCTTTCCTTCCGCAAGTGCGGTTTCGAGTTGCGTGGGATTCAACAATCCCTCTTCTACGAGTATCTCCCCCAACTTTTTAGTCTTGGAGAAGTTGTTGATTATTATGCCCATTTTTATTACGCTCCTTTTGCATCCGGCTATCCGAAATATGGCTTAGCCTCTCCTACATTAAGAACTTAATGCATGCGCGCATTTCATTATATTGCCAAAATCTTCCGCTTCAGTTTGACCGGGGGCCGTGGCCCCGTAAGGCGAAGAGCAATATGCGAGATATGAACCATAAATTAAGGAAAGGGCCCTTGTAATTTTGCCCTTTTCACCCATACCAAAAACGATAAATTCAGGAAAAGAATCCGTATCGGTCATTTTTATCGAATGAAGCGTCCTGTTTTTTTCTAAAACACAGGGAACATCGCTTTCCGAAATAACCGTATCCGCAAGTTTAAAATAATCTGCGCCCAAATAAAGCGAATCTATATAGAACCTTATTGCAGTCGGCAAATCCACCTGCCCGCCAAAGTCGTGCACGGAAAGAATAACCTTTGAATTTTTTGAATGGGCAAAATCCACGAAATCTTTTGTGATATGTCTTTCCGATATGTCTAATTCCGCATCACAAATGTCTATACCCGATTCGACAACCGATTTTAAAAACCCTATCCTTCTAAGGTCAATGCTTATCCCGTTTTTTTGCTGCCTCTTGAATACAGATGTTACACGGTTGACGTTAAAGCCGGCGCTTCTGTTCGTTCCTATGGTTTTAACGCCCATATCCTTTGCGTAAGAAATTAGCTTGCCGACCTTCCCTAAAACAATCGGATCGTCAAATTTATCTGCATCAGCCGTTTCTTTAATCGTATCAAACCTAAACTCTACGAATTTTATCTCCTTACTTTTTGCATAATCTATAATGGCATATATGTCGTTAAGTCCGACATTCCCGACAGAAATACAGATCCTCGGCATTATTCGCCCCCGTTTTTTTTATTTTTTTTAATCTTTTCGTATGCCGTTTCCTCGCCAAATCCCCACTCGTCGGGAGAAAACTCTTCAACTACCGTCCAGACGTTTTCCTCGTTTATGCCGAGGCTTTCCGACACACTCTTGGCAACCGATTTAATAAGATTTTTCTTCTGTTCCTTCGTTCTTCCTTCAAGCATTTTAATGGACACAAACGGCATATTTCCTCCCAAAACATCTTTAAGTTAAGTTCTCAAAAATTATAACAAATATAATATTTTTAGACAATTTTAATTTTATTCATTGATTTTAACCAATCGGTCGATTATAATTTAAATAAATCTTTCTATAAAAATTATTTGAAACAAATACGGAGAAATATTATGCTTGTAACGTTAAGATCAAAGCTCTATTTTCTTATGGCAATCTGCTTTATTTTTATTCTCGCTATCAGCTTAATGCTTATCTACTATAGTAATACCTTGAAAATAGAAACTGTTAATATGAACATAATCTCCAAAACGGCAGGTAATATTAAAGACATACGGGGTAATCTATTGCGGATTATACTTTTGTCCCGCATAAAAACGCTAAAAGTTAACGGAGTAAAATCTGAAAAAACAAAGGCTGAGATAGAAAAAATTTACGATGCGAAAATAATAAAGTTAGCAAACGATTCAAAGCCGAAATTTATTAACGTAGGCAACGCATTAATAGGCTATACCAAGGGGTTTAAAAATGTTGAAAGCGCATCCGTTTTTGGAGTCCCTAAATCAGAATTGCATAAGTTTTCGTCTAAAAAAATGACGACTCTGCTTGAGAGGCTGAGCGGCAACTACCATATCATGAAACCGATAGTTCGGAGGCTTTTAAGATATCCCTTATCATTGGGTACAACGATGAGTCCGACATACTTTAAAGACAATCTTGATCTGATGACTGCTCAAATAAATAAAATATACAGCTCGGTCCAGCAGTCTTATTACGGCAGAATAAAATTCTTAGATTACATTTTTATTGCGTTCCCCGTCTTATTCTTGATATGCGCTATAATAATTACGCTGTATTTTAAAAATACTCTTCTAAGAGTATTAGATATCATTAACGATAAAATCAAACAGATTGCCTCCGGCGACCTTACTTCTAAGATAGAAATATCCGGCGTTAATAAAGAGAGCGAAATCGGCATTATTATCGAACAGGTAAACATCTTAGTCGATTCGCTTTCTAAACAGGTCAAGGGCATTATTAGCACGTCCGACTCTTTAAGTTCTCAATCCGAAGAACTAAATGCATCCTCTAAAGAATTCGAAGAAACTATAGGGCAGATGAGGAAGAAGGCTTTATACATAATAGAATCTATTAAACAGATGTCCATTGCGATTATCGAGGTGGCTAAAAATTCTTCCTCCTCTGCACAAAAAGCGGAAGAAACGGAACAGGTGGTGGATTACGGCACTAAATCCGTTAAAGACGTTGCCAACGAAATGAGAAACATTGAGCAAACGGTCTCTGCCGTTTCAGATACGATAACGGAACTCGGTACCTCATCCGTACATATAGGAGAAATCATAAGCGTAATAAACGATATAGCCGATCAGACCAATCTCCTTGCTTTAAACGCCGCAATAGAAGCGGCAAGAGCCGGAGAACAGGGAAGGGGTTTTGCAGTAGTAGCCGATGAAGTAAGAAAACTTGCCGAAAGGACTACTAAGGCGACAAAGGAAATAGAATCTAAAATATCCAGTATGCAAAGAAATACCCAAGATGCCGTTAATTCTATGCAGAAAGGAAAACAAGAGGTTTCCAACGGAGCTGAAATAGCCGCCAAATCGGCGGAAACAATATCCGACATAAATATCTTAATGTCTAAACTTAAGGAAATGATTACGCAAATTGCAACCGCTTCCGAAGAGCAGTCTCAAGTTAGCGAGGAGATATCTCTTTCATCGGAAGAAATAATTAAAGCACAGGATAATGCACAAGCAGGATCCGGACAGGTTATCGCTTCATCGGAAGAACTTGCAAGAATGGCGATTGTTCTATCCGATATAGTAAAGGTTTTTAAAGTTTGAATAAAAATTAGCCGGTTTCTTGATTTTTTAAATTTTATGCCTTATACTTAAGATAAGTAAGGGTTTTATATTTTATAATAACTCATTATCGGCTGTCTTGTTCCGTTTACTTGCATAGTTTGGGACAGGATAATTGCCGAATGTGATGTCCTCCTAACCTGCCGGCCATCAACAACTACTTCCGGCAGGTTCTAATTTTACCTTTTCGGCATATTTAGAGGATTTTTCCTTAAGGTTGCGGCTCTATTACGCTAATTTCTTTTATCTCGTCCGTTTCCCCCGTGCATACCGCGAGAGCTACGGTTTCGATATTAACTATAAGGCGGCATGAGAATGTTCTTTAGGATTTAATATGTAATCTTCCGGAAATAATCTTTGCTCTCCGTTCCTGAGGCAGTACCCGTCTTCAAGTATATATACGTGTTCGTCCGAACGGGCAACGGCCACCGTTCTAATTATTTTTTCTTCGGTCGGGATAAATTTAATCAAATAGGCTACCCCCTTCCCGTTTTCGAGCCTATCAGTCAACTGTTTCATAAATACCATTTCTTTGCCGTCATACAATGTACCTTCTCCGTAGATAGAACTTGCGGGAGTCCAACTTGTTTCGGGGGTTCGTATAAGAATGGCTGCCGTCTCTATTTTTCTCTTATTTTTAAATACATTAAGTTTTTTTTAACGGTGTTATCAACATAACATTCTTCGGTTTTAATTTTAATCTCTGCATTTTCCGACGGTTCATACGGCGAATCTATACCCGTAAAATTCCTTAATTTCACCAATTTTGAAGCGTCTTATCTTTTCGCTTTAGAAACAACACTATATCTTTAAAATCCCTCTGATTTCTGCGATATCTTTTTTATTTATCGTCTTGAAGGCAACCGATAAACCGGAGTATATGATAATTCCGGCGATAACGCATACAATTAAATCGGGAAATATCATCTTGATAATATCTACTAAAAATGCCATTATTGCCGATATAGCCAATACTTTTATGAAATTAATAATGTTAAACGATATTTCCTTTATGTGCTTCAAGGAAAAGACTACTAAGCTGCAGCACATAATAACTTCGATCGCAAGGCTGGATATCGCCCCGCCATATACCCCGTATTCTTTAATAAGTAAAAAAGAAATCACCAATCCACCGACAGTTGCAAAAAATGCCGATAATATCAAGCTTTTTCTATCGTTTAATGCCGTCAAAAAACCAAAAAATGCCGAGGATATGGAAACAAGGAATACCGACCATATCATAATTCTCATAAGTTCCGCACTAATTATGAAATTACCCCCGAAAAGCTTCAAAATCAGTAATTTGCTTATTACGAATCCCCCGAAACTAATGGGTATCGAAAATGTATAGGCAAATCTTATAAGCTCGCCCATCATTGATGATTGTTTCTCTTTATCGTTTTTTTGTATAGCCTCTGAAATTATAGGGATGAAGGCTCCTGCAGTCAAGTTAAATAATATAAAAATAAAAACGATAAGTCTGTTGGCTATATAGTAAAAGCCGATGCCGCTATCGTCGGCAAATATTTTCAGGAATAAAACGGGAAAACTCGTATAAATGACGATAAAGCCGGAAACTATCCCGAACGGAATACCGTTTAAAATAAGATGTTTAAAATTATTTATACTGAAATTAAATTTAAAAATTCCTTTTATTCCGTTTAGAAATTTAGCCTGAATTGAAGCCGTTAGGAATGCGCCGATTAAAAAAAACAGTACGGCTATCATATAGTAATTCTTGTTAATCACAAAAAAGAAAACGCCGGCAAAGTAAGCCAACCTTCCTATTAATAGCGATAAAGATAAAATCTGATTTTGCTCTAACGCTTTTACCGCCCAGCTAAAATTAAAGGTATTTATTATCAGAGCAATCGATATCAATATCAGCATATCTCTTTGAACCTGATCGAATTTAAATAAAACGGCAATAATAATCATTAATGCCGCAGATAATAATGCCGCTACGATATTGAACGAAAAGATATTTCCTATAATTTTATTCGCATTTACCTTATCCTTGGAAATCGCAGCTTCTCCATATGCCGATAAACCGGAATCCGCAATAATAGCAAAATATCCGAGAAAAATCAGAGAAAAAGCATATTCTCCATATACCGAAGAGCCGAGTCTTCTTATTAAAACGATATTTATTACAAGCGCAAAAATACCGGAAATAAAAGTGGATATATAGAGCAATCCTAAATTTTTAATAAACCTTTGTTTATTTGAATGCATTTGACGGCAAGTTTATTTATACTGCCTTTTAATTGATTATATTATCCTGCAAGAATATTATATAATTTTTTCGCAGCTTTTTCCCATGTAAATTCCTTAGCTCTCCTAAACCCTTTATTGATAAGATCCTCTTTTAATCCTTCAAGTTTTTTATTGAATTATATAAGTAAAGATCTTCTATTCATCAATTTGATATTCGTTAAAATTAAGTTTTAATATCTAAAAAATCCTTAAGCCCTTTAAGCTGCTTTCCTGTAATCTCATTAAACATCACTGTCATAAATCCGACGTAAACCATAAACAGTTTGAAGATAACCATAGTGCATATTTGATATTTTTATCAATATTAGATTTAGAATGGTTTAATTCTTTGAAGGGATGTAGTCTCAAAATCTTAATATTTACAAAAGCTTTCTCTTCCGCAAGCTATTTTAGAGTACTTGGTAGTATCGGACTTTTGTGCGTAGGGTTAGTATAAAAATTGCAAGCGCCGACAATTATATTTTTAGGATTTGGCGTTTCAAATATACATACTCCCTCCGGTTTTAAAATCATTAGGTAAATGTTCTACAATATTAAAACCGGTTACAGCTAAAAGAGAGTTTGTTTCTATGTTTCTTGAATATGTTATAACATCTGCTTCTTTAACTTTTAATTTCCGTTCTTTGCATACCCGCATCATAACATGGTTCAAGCCTATGCCTCTGGCATTTATGCTATTTTCTTGCAAAACAGCTCACGCTAGCCCCTGCCATATTCAACATCTAAAATCGGGGCATTATCCGTAGATTTTAATATATCTTTTTTACGGCAAATAAACTCTTAGCCGCCCTTTAATATCCTTCCTCGTGCCCCTCGATCTTCAAAAGCTACATGCGTTGTTCACAATAATCTAATGTTAAAGGCTTTTTGGCAAGATAAAGATGCATCAGCGTTTTTTTGCTATCTCTTCTTTTACCTTTTTAATATCCGCATCTACCATCTCTTTTATCATCTCTTCCAAACTGACTTCTGCCTTCCAGCCGAGACATTTGTCGGCTTTAGCGGGATTGCCGATGAGTATTTCCACATCGGAGGGTCTAAACAGGTCTTTGTCTATGAAACTTGCTATTGATTAAACTATCTTTTAATTGATGGATATCTGGCATGTATTTATGGTGGTTGTAAAAAGTGACATGTGTATCATTATCTCCAATTAATTGTAATTCTATATTACCTAAAAGATGTTGCAACCATGTAATATCACTTTTTGGAAATTCTACAATATAGATATCATCATGCATAGGATTTTTTGATATTGTATTTTTGTATCTTAAATACTTGGCATATTCTTTAACATCTCTTAGGGGTCGTTTTATGATTTGTTTTATATCTAAAATTTTACTCATATCTTTATATCCTTTATCTTGTAAAATGTAAAAATTGCATTTATTTGCAGCATAAAATTTTTGAAAGTTTTTTTTGAAAATAAATTGTCAAAATAAGTAGCGATACTATAAGATACAAGAGTTGCATATACCGCAGCTACTAAACCAAATTTTTGTATCCATATATAATTTAAAATTACATTTATAAATACACCCATAAAAAGTCTAATAGTTGCTAAATGTTGTAAATTCTCAGCTATATACCATTGCCAAGAATCATTATTTAACAATACAAAGATTATAGACCAAACATGTAATTTTAATAATATGATAGATTGCTTAAATTCTATACTATATGTATATGGTATAGAATATTTTGCAAAAATCATATATAAAAATCGAGATAACGATAGAAATAATTATTAACAACCTTTAAAGGGATGTTAATTTATTATAATATTTTTTTTTGAGATGTTTTTTAGCTATTTATAATAGCAGGAAATAGTGAACCGGTGATTGAAACTGTAACAAATAGCCATATTTTATTAAATCTAACTGCAACATTATAATAACCAACTTCTTTACTTCTGAGCATCTTTTTTATCATCACCTGATCTATCCTCATGAAATCATAATGGCCAATCCACTTAAAATTAACGGCCAACTATCTTTTAAAAGAGAGGCAACAATTTCTCTTTTAAAAGATAGATTATAGATTTTGAATTAACTTTCATATACCAATAAATATACCCGCATGCCATAACAAAACTATCAAACAACACGACCAAAGCAAAATATATCAATGGTGTTTCGTTTAAGATAAGTGCTATTTTAACTAAGCTACTTAGTAGAAGAGATATATATGGTTACATATACAACATATTTACTCATTACCTTTGCTTGAAAATACATATCCACAACATTAAATGATTGAAAAATCACCGATGATGCGACAATAAAGATTAAAATGTTTGCATAGGTATCATTTAATATAAAATGAATGGCGATATATAAAACTATCAAGGTTAAAGCGGCACCGATTAGTTTTAAAACAAAAGCAGTACCCAAGCAACACACCTTCTTTTTCTGGATATTTTACTAATTCCCTTATTACAGTTCCATCAAGCCCAAAAGTTGCTATGGCACTGAAAAGCTCTACAAATGCCTGTGCGTAAGATAAAAGTTCATATTTACTAGGTCATTAATACCTTGTTACCCAGATACCTACAAAAAGCCCGACAGCCATGCGAAGTATCTTCTCAGCAAATAGCCAGCCTGTATTTGCTCCGTAGCGGCGAAAACCGGGATGAGACACTAAAATTTTTAATTTTTAAACTTAATTCCATTATTTTATATTTCCTTCAACACTTCTTTATATTTTTTCATTTTTCTTTTGATAAAGTTCTTCGTAATCCTTACTTTGCTTTCAATTCCTTTTAGAGTTACAATATATCTGTATTTCATCTTAATTCTTAGATTTTAATTTGGAATAAATTTTCTGTATCTATTTTTAGAAAATATACTCTATTTTTAGCATAATAAAGTTTCCCAATCACAAAAGCGTAAACGATACCTAATAATGTTAAATTGAAAAATTTAAAGGGAGTCATTGGGGTCAAACCTACAATATACATTTAACATCAACTATTTCCTTTTTTAATTCATCTGATTCCTGAATCTTGTCTTCAACCTTTGACAATGTGTGTATGTGTGGGTAGATGTGTATGTGTGAGTGTGAGTGCGGGTGGAAGAGTAGTAGAATAGATCATTTTATATCCTTTGAAAGAGATTTTATCAAGCCCAAAAGCATTTTTTACCATCATCAGGCTTTAGGATTAAGGATTGAGGTTTTAGATAACTTCTCAACTTGCATTCCTATTTTTATGATATTTAGACAACCCAACTATCATTTTAGATATTTCATTAAGCCTTGCTATCCATTCCAATCCAATTTGTTTATCAATATAGTCAATTTCAATTCCAATATATATTTGAGTCATAAGTTCAGCAAGAGATCCTTTGGAAATTTCAAAAAATCTATTTTTCTCTTTTGGATAATTTTTTTCCATTCCTTCAGCTATATTACTTGCTATAGAAAGTGAACTTCTTGTGATTTGATCCTTAAAACCATAATCTTTGCATTCTCTAAAATATTTATAAATTTCTACACTCAATCTAGAAGATTTTTTCCAAACATCCAAATTTTCACATCTCATTTCATATTCCTCAATCCTAAACCCTGACATCTAAATCCTATTTCATAAGCATCAAATATTTGTCCATCATAAAATATATTCTGTTTTGGTTTTATAGATTTATCTTCTAATGCTTTAAAAATTTTATCAAAATTTTCATCATATTTAAGTAATTTTTGTTCAATCTGATCAAATCTTTGAAAAATCAGCATATTATTAGATAAAAATTTTCTCATATTTACAAAAGACCTAATTATTTTTATGCTAACTTCTACTGCTATTCTACTTTTTAATACAGAAGCTAACATAGATACACCTTGTTCAGTAAAAGCATAGGGTGGTCGTCTTAAACCCATCTTATCATTATTGGAGGTCACAAACTGTGACCTCCAATTTTCAAACTCTTCCTTAGACAATTGAAACATAAAATCTTCAGGAAATCTATCTATGTTTCTTTTGACTGCTTGATTTAAAACTTTTGTTTCTACTTGATAAAGTTCAGCTAAATTTCTATCAAGAATAATTTGTTTATCTCTGATAGTAAATATTCTGCTTTGAATATTTTTCTCATCAATGGTTACAATATCATTCATATTAACTCATCTTCAACATAATTTTTTTGTGCAATTGTTCCAATTGTTTCATACCATCTCATTGGAGATATGCCATTTCCCGGCCGTTTTATTCCGATGTTCT
>CAJXGP010000039.1 GCA_913053915.1 uncultured Ignavibacteriales bacterium
GGGAATAAAGTGGACCGTTTTACGTTTTTACTGGGGAATAAAGTGGTCCTTGACAACTTCAAATTTCATACACCTAATATAGCTTATATGCTATATCTTGTCAAGACTTAAATTTTATGAAAATTTCAAAACTATATATCGAAACAGCCGGATGGCTTTATAATGATTGGATTCAGAATTTTTATTCAAAACGATAATCCAAAAATTTTGACCGGTTAGAATTTTATTCTCGATATTTCAATGCAGTAGAAGTAGATTCAATTGATTAAGAATGAAGGGAACAATAATTTTGCCCTTTTTCACAAAGATAAATGAAATATTTAAAAATTTACAACTAATTTTGTTTGAAGGAAATTTTACAATAAAAATGTAAAAAGCATTCTATTCAATTTTATATATTTCAATTTTCTTTTAAAAAAATTAAGTGATGAATCACAATACTCAAAGAATTTTAACTAGACTTTTTGCAGCTTCCATACGCAGCAGAGGTAAACGCTATTTTAAAAATGGAACAGTAAAAAATGTTCAGATAGAGAAAAATTTTGTTTCAGTTAATATAAAAGGGACAAAAAATTATTATGCGTTTATCACTTTCAACAATAATTTAGAACCGCAAAAAATGTCTTGTCCTTATTTTGAAACAGATAATTGCAAGCATCTTGCTTCGTTGGTTTTTTATTTAGACAACGTAGGTTTTTTTGGTCCGCCAAAAGATGAAAAAATAGATTTACTGTTCGAGCAAAATAATGTTCAGTTAAAGGATAAAATATATAGTATTGAATCCTATCGAAAAAGTGAGTTTTTAAAAAGGAGTTTAAAACCTTTTATAGCTGAAAACGAAAGGGAAGAAAAAAAATCTGATAAAGTAGATTATAAACACGCCTATTCGATTTTCATTAATGGCTCCCGTACCGGAATATTCCCTGTGAGAATGAGGCTTAAAAAAGATGGAAGTATTGGCAATATTAGTAGAGCACGCAAAATAAATTTTGACACTACTTCAGATTTAAATTTGAATGAAAAGCTGATAGTCGAGTATCTCTGCGGGTATGATAATGATTCGGTTTATCTTGGATCTTATTATAATTCACAAAACGATAGAAACCGGAGGCAAATATTTAATGAAATATTAACTTTTCTATCGGAGAAAGAAGTTTATCTTGAATACGAGTACTCGGATTTTAAATCTGTTGATGTTATCTCAAAAGCCGCAGAAAGCAAGCTGTTGATCAGTGAAAATGGAGATGACCTGGTTCTTGAACTTTCGATAAATCTTGACGGAAAAGTAATTATAAACCCGCAAGATATTAAACCTGTTTTGGATAAACCGCTTTGGATTTACTCAAATGATAAAATATTTAAAGTTAATAATTTGGCTTATGAACAATTAAAACTTTTCCGAGAGAGTTCTTTTAAAAAATCAATATCAAAAAAATATCTTGATGTTTTTGAAAAGGATTTTTTACCGAAAATCGCATCAAAACTTCCCATTGTTTCCGATAAATATACGATTGAAGAAGTCCGGTTAACTCCCGTTAAGAAATTGTTCCTTGATGAAGATGACTCGAGCTTAATTATGAAAGTAAAATTCGGTTATGATGAGGTTGATTTTGATTATAATCCGGCGGAAGAATTTACTTCGGTTTACAGCGACGGAAAAATCAAAACAATTTACAGAGATGAAGAATTTGAAGAAGACGCTGTTGAAGAGATAAAAAATCTTTATGTTAAAAAGATTGTTGACGGCACTTTTACGCCGAAGAAAGATCCGCTTGTTTTTTTACTGAAACATTTCGACTATTTTAAAGATAAAGGCTTTGAAATTTTCGGCGAATCTAAACTTAAAAAGTTCAAAGTTAATAGATCAAAACCGAAAGTTTCGTTCAACGTAACTTCCGGCATAGATTGGTTCGACGTAACAACGGAAATAAAATACGACGGTACTACTGTTCCGTTTTCTGAACTTGTAGCCGCAATTAAAGAAAAGAAAAAGTATCTTAAATTGTCGGACGGTTCTTCGGGAATTCTTCCGGATGAATGGGTTAAAAGATTTAAGCAGACTTTATCGTTCGGAAAATTGGAAAAAGACGGCGTTCGGTTTTCTAAAATACAGGCTCTTGCGTTGGAATCGATATTGGAAGAAGCCGATGATTTTGAAACGGATGAACAGTTTAAAGAGCATGCCGAAAAATTGAAATCTTTTGATAAAATTAAAAAGCAAAGTATTCCTCGCAGTTTTAACGGCAAGCTGCGTGATTATCAAAAAGCCGGAGTCGATTGGCTTTATTTTCTGAAAGAATATTCTTTCGGCGGAATACTTGCCGATGATATGGGCTTGGGGAAAACCATTCAATCAATTATTCTTTTACTTAAAGAAAAAAAGGAAAATGAGAATTACACAAACCTTATAGTTGCACCGACTTCCGTCATATTTAATTGGATTGACGAAATAAATAAATTTGCTCCGATTTTAAAGGTATTAAATCAAACCGGTATTCAAAGATAGCGGAAAGACAACATGATTTTCAATGATTTTGACGTTGTGCTTACAAGTTACGGCGTGCTCTTGCGCGATGCCGATTTACTGAAAGACATTCAGTTCCATTATATTATTTTGGACGAATCGCAAAAAATAAAAAATCCCGTCTCGAAAACCGGTAGGGTAGTTAGAAAACTAAAAGCCGATCATCGTCTTTGTTTAACAGGAACACCGATTGAAAATAATTTGACGGAATTGTGGTCGCAGATGACATTCTTAAACCCGGGGTTATTAGGGTCGTTTAAGCAATTTAATGATTCATTTGTAAAAGTGATTTCGAAAGAAAACGATACAGACACAGTGCAGCTCTTGAAAAGAACGATATATCCTTTTATTCTTAGGCGTACAAAAGACAAGGTTGCAAAGGACCTTCCCGAAAAAACCGAAGCGATTCACTTTTGTGAAATGGATAAAAATCAAGAGAAGGTTTATAACTTTTGGAAGAATTCAATAAGAGTGGAAATTCTAAAAGAGATTAAACGAAAGGGCATTAAAAAAAGCGGGTTCAAAGTGCTCGAAGGCTTGTTAAGATTACGTCAAATATGCAACCATCCCGTTTTGGTACAAAGCGATTACAAGAAAAAATCGAGCAAGTTCGAAGAGTTTAAGATGATGCTTTCCAAAGTGGTTGTCGAAGGGCATAAAGTGCTTGTATTTTCTCAGTTCGTTCAAATGCTCGAAATTATGAGAGGCTTTCTTGACGAAAATAAAATCAATTATGAATTACTTACCGGAAACACCAGGAAAAGAGAAGAACACGTAAAAAATTTTAAGAACAACGACAACGTAAAAGTCTTTTTGATTAGTCTTAAAGCCGGCGGGTTCGGGTTAAACTTAACGGAAGCCGATTATGTTTTTCATTACGACCCTTGGTGGAATCCCGCCGTTGAAATGCAAGCCACTGATAGAACTCACAGAATAGGACAGGATAAAAGCGTGTTTGTTTATAAGTTTATTACGAAAAATTCGATTGAGGAAAAGATACTTTCTCTTCAGGAAAAAAAGAGAAATCTCGTACGGGAAATAATTTCAACCGAATCGAGCCTGTTAAAAAATCTTACTAAAAAAGATATAGAAATTTTGTTTGAATAAAAAAAGGAGAAGGTTATGAAATACTCTGAAGATGCAAATAATTTTTATTTGAATGAACAGAATAAAAAGAAGAAAAAGGAATTGGAAGAAAAATATGGAGCATCTTTTGATAACCCGGGAGGAAGCAATATACCCCCCGCAATAGAAGACAAATTCTTGAATTATGTTCAGCAGTTTGAAGAGCAATCTGAAAATGCAGAGGACATAAAGTTAATCGAGTATTTGGGAAATCCGATATTTAAAAAATTGGATGAGATTGAGCAAACTGAACTATTGAGGGAGATTGATAATGTACTGGAAATATATAGCGAAAATCAAATAAATGTTGATATTATTGAAGAAGACGAGGTAACCGAGGAAGATTTCTACAAATTTCTTACGGAAGAATTGCCACAATACGTTACACAAAATATGCATGTTCCTGGAATGACACTCAATTTCATTTACGAAGAATTTCATCCGAGTAATAAGTTGGATGCCAAGCAATCTGTTGAAAGCACACTGTTTTCGGCTATTTCCAAAGACCGAGATTTTGGTATGACTTACGTTGCAGGAGAAGGCTTGCTGAGTTCGGATGGCGAATCAATTAAGGAAAAGGAATTTAAAGAGGGCTTGTACTTGTTATTCAATGATGTAGAAGAGGTGATTGAAAGAGAAGTTGTATTTAATAATTTTGAATTCGGAGATGAAAATATCGTTAACGCAGATTTTATTTTACGGTATAAAAAGAAAAATACGTCCGAAGAAATTAATAAAATATTTAACTTTACTTTTTGGTTAAGACGGAGCGAGTTTGAAGGGATGGATATTGTAAGGTATAGAATATTATAAATTTAATGAACTTATGAAATTATAACCACGTAAATCATAATTAATCCACGCCTGCCCGCCTCCGGCGTGGTCACATCTGCATTCAATTGTTTGATGAAAACCCAAAATTATATATCGGTACAGCCTGCCAAGCTACAAAGTAAAACTCGGTTCAAATATCGAATAAGTTAGTTATAACAAATAAAATATTGTTAAAGCAAATGACAAAAAATATTTTGCTAAAATACTTGACAAATATATATTTGTTAAGTATATTTATCTGTCTTAAAAATAAACTTATGGTGAAGTTATGTCAATAAACACAATAGTAGGTCAAGCAGCAACCGGAGAGAATTTTTATGAACGCCCAAAATTACTTAATGATATTTGGAGAATAATTGAGTCAGGTAGTAATATATTACTGGTAGCTCCGAGGCGTGTTGGAAAAACTTCTATCCTATTTTATTTATCGGATAATCCAAAAAGAGGGTTTCGACCTTTATATCTTATAACCGAATCTGTGAATGACGAAAACGAATTTTTTAGAAAACTATACGGTCACATATTTGAATTGCTTGATGGAATTGAAAAGTTCTCACAAAGAATTAAAAACCTGGTAGGAAAGAACAAGATTAGCGAAATTTCTAAAAGCGGGGTAAAACTGGAAGATGTGAAACTGGACTATTACGGTGCATTAATTAAGTTATTCAAAATTTTAGACCTCGATGGAGAAAAACTGATAATTATGATTGATGAATTTCCCGAAACAGTTGAAAATATAAAAAGGGATAAAACCGAAACCGATGCGTTGCGCTTTTTACAAAAAAACAGGGAATTAAGGCACTCGGCAATAATAAAAGAAAAGGCTCAATTTATTTATGTAGGTTCAATCGGTTTGGAAAATGTTGTAAGTAAAATGAATGCTTCCAGTACAATTGATGATCTTCATTCATTCGGCGTTCCTCCATTTACCGAAAAAGAATCACGGGACTTAATACTCGATAAAATTCTTAAAAATTCCGAAATGCAAATTGAAAACGAGCAAGTGCGTTTTCTGCTGAGTAAAATAGAGTGGCTCATACCTTTCTATATTCAATTAATAATGGATGAAACTTATAAACTTTATTCTTATGAAGAATTGAAAAAGATTAACAATGAAGTTATTGAGCGGGCAATAGATAAATCAATTCAGCATAAGCTTTATTTCGATTTGTGGTTATCGAGGCTTAAAACAACATTTAAAGGAAATGAATTCAGTTTTGTAAAGTCAGTATTAAATCATACTTCCGAAAAAGATACCATCTCTTCTGCTGAAATTTATAATTATGCAGAAGGATTTAATATTACAGAAATTTATAAGAATATTATTAATACTCTTGTTTACGACGGTTATATTAACAATAATGATAATCCCAAAATTTATCATTTTAACTCTCCGATATTAAAAAGATGGTGGTATAAATATGTCGCAAACTAAATCGCATTTGCCGTTTATATATAATCCTGCCGAACTCACTAAATCCGAATTGATTGAAAATTTTGTTATTAGAAATTATGAATTTGAGCAGATATTTAATATTATTAAAAACGATGATATGAAAAACCCGCCCCAGCATATCATTATTCAAGGACAGAGGGGAACGGGTAAAACCACTCTTTTACTTAGACTTTCTTATGCAATTAAAGATGATAAGGAATTAAACAAATGGCTTATACCCGTAGTTTCCGATGAAGAGTCGTGGGGTATTTCCACTTTAGCCGAATTTTGGAAACATACGGCAGAGGACCTTGAAGAAATTAATGATGATTCTATTGGGGTATCTGCTGAAATAGAACAGTATGAGAATGATGAAAATTTTGGGGAAAAGAGTTTTGAGATATTACAAAATAATCTTTCCTCACATAATAAAAAAATAATCCTCTTCATTGATAATTTTGGGGATTTGGTAAAAAAATTTAATAGAAAAGAACACCAAATACTGCGTGAAGTGCTTTTGACTTCTTCCAATATACGTATTGTGGCTGCATCTTCAGTTGTGCTTGAGTTTACTTATGAATATTCAGAACCCTTTTACGAATTTTTTAAAGTTTTTAGATTACAGAATCTAAAGAAAAAAGAAGCGGAAAAATTGTTGTTGAAAATGGGTGAAAGCTATAAAACAAATGAAGTAAAAGAAATTATTAAAAATTGTCCTCAACGGGTTGAAGCATTAAGAAGAATTACAAACGGGGTGCCGCGAACAATAGTGTTACTTTACGAGATTTTTGTTGATAACAAAACCGGGAATGCTTTTCACGATCTTGAATTGACATTAGACCGCGTTACGCCTCTTTACAAGCATAGAATGGACGATCTTAAACCAATACCTCAGAAAATTGTTAATGTTCTTGCTTTAAACTGGGATGCAATGCCTGTTAAAGAGATATCCAAACAAACAAAAATTTCAAGCAAACAAGTTTCCGCTCAATTGCAATATCTTGAAAAAAACGGTATTGTAACAAAAGAACGGACTAATACGAAAAATCACATTTACTATTTAAGTGAAAGGTTTTTTAATATTTGGTACTTGATCAGGCGAGGACGGAAAAAATATAAAAACAGGGTCCGCTTTCTCGTGGAGTTTCTTGAACTTTGGTGTACGCCGAAGCAACTGTTAAAAACAGTTTCAGAATTGAAAGAAGCTATGCACAACGGAACGGTTCATGAAAAACACGCATTATATATGACTGAAGCCCTTGACTATATTTCACTTGAACGATCCGAGCAGCATTCTTTAATAGCTGGAACAAGAAAGTACTTGGAATTTCCCCAAAGCGAACAGGTAAATGAATTATCTCATTTCGATATTGAGATTTATAATGAAATTATCAAACTCCTAAAAAAAGGTGATGAAAAAAAAGCGGTTTTAATGGTTACTAAGATTAAAAATAAAATTTATGAGGATAATTTCTTAATAGGTAATATTTACTTTTACGGTGTAAAAAACGATAAAAAAGCGGAAGAATATTACAAAAAAGCGATAGAAAAAGGTAATTCCGGAGCAATGAATAATCTTGCGATGTTGCTATTTGAAAGAAAATTGAGGAAAGAAGAAGCGCTTGAATTGGCAAGAAAATCAACTATTGCAAAAAAATATTTAGCTAACCTTCACACATTACTAATGGTTTTACTTTGGAATGACGAAATAGAAGAATCTATAAAAATCTGGAAAAGTGAATTATTTAAAGAAGAATACATAAATAGGTGGATAAAAGGAATATCTGAAATTTTTAATTTTTTTATTGCCAAAAAACAATACAATTTTGTTTACAAAGTTTTTACTGAAAATAAGTTCGAAATTAAAGAGAGATATAAACCCATTTATTTTGCATTGCTTCATTTTATGGGCGGTAAATATGAGACGGAAAGAAAAAAAATGGGTCCTGAATTAAAAGAAACAGTTGACGAAATAATTACGGCTATTAAACAAATGGGAAAAGATTATTCTTAAACATATTAGAACAAATCATAATTATTTCTCGTCTGCCCGCCTCCGGCACGGTCATCTGCGTTCTAAGGTTTTATGAAAATTCCAAAACTATATATCAGTACAGCAGGATGGTTTTATAATGATTGGGTTCCAAATTTTTATTCAAAACGGCAATCCAAAAATTTTGATTGGTTAGAATTTTATTCGCAGTATTTCAATGCGGTTGAGGTAAACTCTACTTACTACACTTATGTTTCTCGGGAAACAGTAGAAGGATGGCTAAAAAAAACAGAAAGTAATGACGATTTCCTTTTTACTATAAAACTTCATCAAGATTTTACACATAAGCACTTTTATACGATTGATCAAATAAAAGCGGTTAAACATAATTTGGATATTTTAAAAAGCTCTGGAAAACTTGGAGGATTACTTTTCCAGTTTCCGTATTCATTCTATTTCAATAATGTTAATGTTGATTATTTACAGCGACTTATAGAAACATTCGAAGAATACAATAAATTTATTGAAGTCCGGCATAAATCGTGGCAGAATAAGAATGCAAAGTCGGTAACTTTTTGTACAATTGATCAACCGCAAATAGGGGAAACAATTAAGTTCAACCCGATTGTCGGCAATAAAATGATGTATATTCGGTTTCACGGACGCAATACGAAAGCGTGGAAAAAATCGTTAAATGATTTCGGGAAAAAACAAACTTTTGAAGCACGAAGCTCTCGATACGAATATCTTTATTCGCCGGATGAGGTTGTGGATATTGCAGAAAAGATAAAGGAACTTTATGACAAAGTGAAGAAAATATTTGTAATAATGAATAATCATCCGCATGGGGATGCAGTAGCCAATGCGTTTGAATTGATGCATTATCTAAATGACCGAGCGAAAATCAAAATGCCGGAAACGATTTTAAAGGCTTATCCGCGGTTGAAAAGCATTCTGAAAAGATAGAGTGATATAGGCGTGAAATCAAAATTAAAATCGTTACTCGATGCTATTAGCTTTTCGACTTCTCGGTTCAGTAATTCAAGGAATTTTACATGTATGACTCTACTTACTATTATGAATCAGTAGAACGCAAAGCGGCTTTCGGGCAACACATTTAACCCAATAAACAATCCTATTTCTCTATCTAAGGCGTAATCATTACTATATGAAGGGCCGTTTTGTTCCCATCAGTTTTTTAGTACTAATAATGATAAAACGGTATTTTTTCTTAATACTATTATCTTTGCTTCGATTTTCCTCTTTTACCAACTTGTGATGAAGCAAAAAACAGTTTTGCAGGGTCTTCGCAGTTTTTGATCTTTTTAAGAAAATCTCTTTTTAGACTTCTGAAATTATTGTATTTGAGATCATATATTTGACATATTTCCTCTTCTGAAATATTTTCCAGAAAAGACTTCTTGAGAGCTTCATATAAAATCCGCTTCCTATTAAATATGGTTTGATAAAAAAAAATTTCGGTCTCATATCTTACCTAAGAAAATAATTCTAATTAACAACAAGAAGGCAATCGTACTTAATGATAACGTTAATAATAGTTTTGATAATTTTAGGTAAGTCAAGGTGATTATTATCAATGTACACAAATTAGCCCTACAATTGAGCATTTTAAAAATTGTACATGTACTGAAAATATTGATAAATAAAAGCTATTTTAATTCCGGACTCTTCCACGAAATCTAACCTTCGGACATATCGAGCGTTTTTTCTTCTGCAATTACGTGCAGAAGTAGTCCTTGGTTTTAATTTTGTTCTCGTTAATAATTCGTTTTTTCTCTTTAATTTTTTAAGCAACTTGGTGGAGAGTGGTTTTGCTATTAATAAGTTCGACATACGCTTTGCACCATTCTGCGATAAGTTTCCCGTCAATCGCTTCTCGCAAAAATGCTTAGCTTATTTGTTCCAGGGAGAATTGTCGGAAATAAATTTTAAAATATAATTCAGCAATCTTTTTTTCAGCTCTGTTAAAGTTGTTAAAACAAACTTTCATATCAGATATTCAAAAGAACGATTCATTTTAAAAAACTAGAAACAA
>CAJXGP010000040.1 GCA_913053915.1 uncultured Ignavibacteriales bacterium
ATATTGTAGCTTTGAAAAGGAATCTGCCGCTTTGCGGCTTAGTTCAACCCGCAACTCAAAGCGACCGCCAAAACGGTGTCGGTTTTTTTGTTGTTTTTTAGTTTTCGTTGTTCGTTTAACATTGTTGTTAAACTTTGTAATGTTAATTAAATATTTTCGTAACTATAAAGTTGCCGTATTTAAGCTACATCGCTGTTCGGGGCGGACGGTTTAGCGGCAACGCCGTTAGGGGTTCTGCGAATTTTATTAAATTTATAGTTTCCTTATATGAAACTTTTTTGTATATTTCATTTTTATGAAAACACATTTGATAAAAAAGCAAACAATTGAAGAATATGTAAAAAGTAACAGTCAAAGTAAATCAGCTTTTTCACTTTGGCTTTCAATTTTAAAATGGGTTCAATGGAAAGAACCAAATGATATTATTTCCACTTTTAATAGTGCTGATATTTTGGGGAAAAGTTCCAAACGTGTTGTTTTTAATATTGGCGGAAACAAATATAGAATGATATGCAGTTATCATTTTGGAAAGAAAAGAGTTCATTTGTTTGTCAAATGGATTGGGACACATTCGGAATACACAAAATTATGTAACGAAGGAAAGCAATATACCGTTAATGTATATTAGTATTTAGGAGTTAGAAAATGAAGACATTAAAATACACTATAGTAAAAACAAAAAAACAATATAATGAGTATTGCCATATACTAGAAAATTTGACATTTTCTGGTAAAAAAGAATATGAAGATGAAATTGATTTGCTTACTCTTTTAATTGAGAAATGGGATATTGAACACAATTCATTTGAAGATGTTAATCCCGTAGAATTGATAAAATCGTTGATGGAAGCTAATAACTTGAAAGCTAAAGACCTTGTGGAAATATTAGGCTTATCAAAAGGCACTGTTTCCAAAATTTTAAATTATCAAAAAGGTCTTTCAAAAGAGACAATTCGAAAATTATCTGATTATTTTAAGGTATCTCAAGAAGCGTTTAATCGTCCGTATAAATTGATAAATGAAGTTAACAGACATTTTAGAAACGCAAGTTTAATGAATACGAAAAAGCATTTAAAAAAGGTGTTAGTGTAAGCATTAAAGCACCCCTAACGTTATAAAGGATTCATACCGAATCCGTCGATATAGCCGGACTGAGGTATAATCCTGTGTTGAGCTAAGCTCCTCCTTCGGCGAAAGACGTGTAGTTGCATATTCTCTTTCATACGATTGATTATTACTGTGTATATCATATCGCAGTAAACCGCAAATTTAGACATTATGTTTAAACTATTGCATTTTTAAATTTCTAATTATTCTAATTGACCCCGTTAGATACATTATTTTAACAAATAATGAAAACTTATTATGATTATCTAACGGGGTTAATTTTAATCAACAGCGCATCAAAATATTATTTCACATTAATTTCTTTGTAAAAAAAACAAAGATTTAACTGATAATTCTATATTATTCCACCCTCTTAGTCCTCGTTTCTTTTTGCCTAACAAGAAGGAGGCATTTTCGATAAAATTATTAACGGAATGGTTAATCAAAAGCCTTTTATATTTGAAATGATAAAATGTATGTAAGTATATAACTCAATTATTTTTTAATAAACTTCCTTTCTTGTTAGAAGAGAGCGCGCTTGTTCATCGGCATGATAAGAACTTCTAACAAGAGGAGAAGATTCAACAATTTTAAAACCTTTTTTCAAACCTTCTTCTTTATACATCATGAATTCTCCGGGATTTACAAATCTATCAACAGGTAAATGTCTTTTTGTAGGTTGCATGTATTGACCAATCGTCAATATATCACAACCGCTTTCAACAAGATCTTGCATTAACTTTAAAACCTCATCCGGTTTTTCGCCAATGCCTACCATTATACCACTCTTTGTTTTTAAGTTTCTGTTTTTGAACCATCGTATTAAGTTTAAACTTCGTTTATATTTTGCTTGCGGACGAACAACATGATATAAACGTTCAATGGTTTCTAAATTATGGTTTAATATATCGGGTGGATTTTTCATTATAATATTGAAAGCAGCTTCATCGCCTCTAAAATCCGGGATAAGAATTTCCACCGTGGTATCCGGTATTTTTTCATTTATTAATCTTACTGTTTCACTAAAAATCGATGCACCACCGTCTTTTAATTCATCTCTGTCTACAGATGTAATTACCACATGACGTAAATTTAATTCCTTAACGGAGTCGGCAACTCTTAGGGGTTCATCGAAATCCAATTCATTTGGCATACCGACTTTTACATTACAAAAGCCGCAACTACGCGTACAAACATCACCCAATATCATGAAAGTTGCAGTGCGACGATTCCAGCACTCGGAAATGTTGGGACAACGTGCCTCTTCGCATACCGTATGAAGCAACTGTTTTCGCATCAAATCTTTTACATTGTTGTAATTCTTTCCTGTAGGCAATTTAACTTTTAACCAATCAGGTCTCCTTCCTAGGGGTAAGTTAGTTTTCTCAATTTTTTCCTTATATTCTCTTTGATGCTGATTTATTATCATTATTATTCTTACCCTTACTTATCCGAACTCAATCTAACAATTGGGAAATTCATTTTTTTAATCCTATTTTAACTGAAATTCAAAACGCTTATTATATAAAGAATATCTTTTTGAGTTGGATGGAGTCAAATTGAATTTTCGTTGAAATTTTCTAAAGTATCTTTGATAGATTTCAAAAACCTACCACCCATCATACCATCAATTAATCTATGATCATGCGAAAGGGTTAATGCCATTGTCGTTCTTACGGCAATTGTATCCATTCCGTCCACTTCAATAACAACCGGTTTCTTAACAACTGTACCCATACCAAGTATCGCAATTTCAGGTTGATTAATTATTGGGGTACCGAATATCGTACCGAAAATACCGTAATTAGTTATGGTAAATGTTCCGTTCGTGATATCGTCCGGAGTCAATTTTTTCGTTCTGGATCTACCGGCCAAATCGGATATTGATTTTGTTAAACCGATAATATTTTTTTGGTCGGCATCTTTAATATTAGGTACGATCAACCCGGCAGGTTCAATTGCCACCGCTATACCGAGATTAATAAATTTCTTCCGGATAATAGTCGAACCTTCAATTGTGGAGTTAATCAATGGAAATTCTTTCAAAGCCTTTACACAAGCATGCGCTACAAAAGGAGTATATGTCAGTTTTATCCCTTCTTCCGTTAGATATTTATTTCTATACTTTTGTATAAAATTATAAATTTTTGAAATATCGACCTCTAACATTGCAGAAACGTGAACAGAAGTGTCACGACTGTTGACCATGTGCTGCATTATTGTCTGACGAATATTATCCATCGGAATTTTTTCCACTTCATCCGATGAATAAACCGGTTCCATATATGTAGAAGAAAGAAATCCGGGAGCAGCAGCTCTCTGAATTTTTTTAGGAATTTCACTCACAGGTCGCTCTTCCGGTTTTGTGAGAAGTTCATGTTCGGCTTGTTTCCTCTTTTCAATATAATTCAAAATATCTTTTTTCGTAACTCTACCATCAAGTCCGCTCCCGTTTATTTTATCAATTTCATCAAAACTTACATTTTCCTTCCTCGCAATACTTAAAACAAGCGGTGATAAAAATTTATTAGTCCCTTTATTTTCTTTAAGAACAATTTTTTCTAATGAAGATGCTTTCACATTATAAAAATTTTCATTCATTGCAGAAGGTGTGGATTTTTCTTTTTCAATTATTACTCCCCTTTTGGGTTGTATATTCTCTGATTTTTTTTCATTTGAAATTTCATTAACATGCACATCTTCAGTAGATAATTTAGCTACCACAGTTCCAACCTCCACCGTCTCTTGTTCACCCACCAAGATTTCAAAGAGAACGCCGTCGGCAGGTGAAGGAACCTCCGTATCAACTTTATCGGTACTTATCTCAAAAATAGTTTCATCTTTTTTTACTTTATCGCCTGTTTTTTTATGCCATTTAATGATAGTTCCTTCCATTACCGATTCACCCATCTTCGGCATTTGGATCTCTATTTCTTCAACATTATCCGGCTTTGATACCTCAACGGTTTCCATTTGCTTCGGAATAATCTCTTCATTTTTTTCATCTTTTTTCACCTCTTTATCCAGATTAACCTCAGATGAAATAGTTTCTGCAGATTTATTCTCTACCTGTAGTTCAGTATCTGATGAAGCTTTTCCTCCACCACTTTCAGCTATAAGAGCCACAACTGTACCAACTTCAACGGTTTCACCTTCTTGAACAATTATTTTAGAAAGGATGCCGGCAGAGGGTGAAGGAATTTCAGTATCAACTTTATCAGTGCTAATTTCAAAAATTATTTCGTCCTGTTTCACTGTATCACCGGCTTTTTTATTCCACTTAATAATAGTTCCTTCACTAACACTTTCCCCCATTTTCGGCATTACCACATCCATAACGATAGCTCCTAAATTCTTTTTAACTTAATATCTTAATAAATCTTTAATTACTTCATAAATTTGTTCCCTATTCGGTAGAACAGCATTCTCAAGTATAGGGGAATAAGGGACATGTGAATCTTTAGCTGCAATTCTTTTAATAGGACCATCGAGAAATTGAAAACAATTATCGGCTATTCTAGCAGCTATCTCAGCTCCGAATCCTGCAGTAAAAGTGTCTTCATGTACAATAATCACCTTATTAGTTTTTTTGACGGAATTAAAAATTGTTTCTTCATCCAAAGGAATAATCGTTCTCAGGTCAATCACCTCAATTGAATAACCTTCATTCTCCAGTTTTTTTGCTGCCAGCACCACGTCCCACAAAGAAGCTCCGTAAGAAACGACAGTTATATCTTTACCTTCACGAACAACTTTTGCTTTACCGAAAGGTATCAAATAATCTTTATCGGGAGAGGGAGAAGTTGCAAAACTTTGTCTGTATAATCCTTTATGTTCGCAAAACAAAACAGGATCATTCAGCCTGATTGCCGTTTTTAATAATCCTTTGGCATCCGCTGCGTTGGAAGGATAAGCAATATATAAACCGGGAATATGTGCAAAGATAGATTCTATATTTTGACTATGATATAAACCACCATGAATATAACCTCCGACAGCCACACGAACAACGACCGGGGCATTCCAATAATTATTAGATCTATATCGAATAGTTGTCAGTTCGTCTTTAAATTGCATAAATGCAGGCCATATATAATCACCGAATTGAATTTCCACTACCGGTTTCAATCCGGTTAATGCCATACCTGTAGCAACTCCGATAATGCTTGCTTCGGCTAGTGGAGAATTAAAAACCCTCTGCTCGCCAAACTTGGTGGAAAGACCTTTTGTTGCCGAAAATACTCCACCCTTTTTATCGGCTACATCTTCACCGAAAATATAAATTTTATCATTTCTTTCCATCTCTTCATGTAAAGCGTGGTTTATAGCATCAACCATAACAACCGATTTACCGGAGGGCTTTGCCTTTTCATATTCAAAAGTATCTTTCAAACCGCTTTCATCAAATACATATTTAGCCGTAGTGCCGGGGTCCGGGTCTTTTGATTTAGCAGCCTCTTCAGCCGCATTATCAATTATTTGTTTTACATCTTCTTTTAGGTTATTGAATTCTTCTTTAGTAATTATTCCTGTGTTGATTAATTTTTCGGAATATTGTTTAATAGGACATCTTTTTGCTTCTTCTTTTAATTCCGTCGGATCACGATATTTTTTTTGATCATCCGATGAAGAATGAGATAAAAGTCTTACCACTTCCGCTTCAATTAAAGCCGGTCCTTTACCGCTTTTAATATAATCGATTGCTTTTTGAACGGTTTTATAAGATTCTTCAAAATCTGTCCCGTCAATTTTAGCATGGTAAAGATTTACATAACCTGACATCATCGCTGCAATAGAATGTTCTTTTCCTCCACTTTGTAATCGCACGGGTACTGATATGGCATATTTATTATTTTCAATAATGAATAAAACCGGCAACTTTTCACGGCTCGACCAATTTATTGCTTCATGAAATTCACCTTGGCTAGTAGTTCCTTCTCCACTGCTGACATAAACAACATTTCGTTCACCTCTTTTAACCATTGCCAATGCAGCTCCAACTGCAATTAAGAATTGCGTTCCTGTGGGGCTCGATTGAGCGGGTAAATTTATTTCTACATTTCCCCAATGGTTAGGTAGCTGACGTCCGGCTGATGAAGGATCATCAACCCGGGCAAAGAATTGAAGGAAAAAATCTGTGGGAGTAACTCCTACGCACATTGCTAAGGCAATATCTCTATAATACGGAAACAACCAATCCTTCTTTAAATCTACGGATAAACCTGCGGCAACTTGAATAGCCTCATGTCCCGAACCGGCAATATGAAAAAACGCTTTTCCCTGTCTTAGAAGATTCATTGCTTTATTATCAATGCTTCTACCCATTAGCATACATCGAAGCACTTTTATCGGATCTTCTTTTCCGAAACTTAAAGACATCTTTGTCTTGTTCTTTTGGATAGCCGTTACTCTACCATTATTACTATTTGAATTACCATGTTTTGTTCTTTTTGATTTAATGCTATAGGTTATGATATCACTTTTTGATGAATTTTTTTTAGCCATTCTAAACCTTTCCTCTTTAGCTTTTGGTTAACTGTAAGGATAAAATTTCTTCTTTTTGAAGATTTAATATTTCGTCATAATTAAAAACTTCCCGGAAATGCTTTAAAAGTTTTGCTTTTACTTCGGGAATTTCTATTTGCTTGTTTAATTCTCCGTCAATAGAAGTTACCTCTTTGTCGGCAATACCGCATGGTATAATTCCATTAAATAATGATAAATCCGTGTCGACATTAAAGGCAAATCCGTGCATAGTGATCCATCTGCTTATTTTAATTCCGATTGCTGCAATTTTTCTATTTTCAATCCATACTCCGGTATATTTTGAGTCGCGTATTCCCGTTAATTTATATTCCGCGCAGGTTCTTATTATAACTTCTTCAAGTGCCCTTAAATATTTATGAGTATCTTTTTGCCATTCTTCTAATTTGATGATAGGATAACCAACTATTTGTCCCGGTCCGTGATAAGTAATATCTCCTCCCCGATCAATATCATAGACGGAAATTTTATTTTTATCAAGATATTCTTTTGAACTGATTAAATGTTTTTTATCGGCGGTTCTCCCAAGAGTATAAGTATTCGGATGTTCCAACATATAAAAAACATCCGAAATTTCTTCATGATAGACAAATTCAGAAGTTTTTCTTTGAAGCTCCCATGCTTCTTTATAATCTATTAATCCTAAATCGCAATAAGTTAACACTCTGCTTTTTTTTCCAACCAAAATTAAAATTTCTCCTGAATAATATTAAACATCTCATAAACACATAAGATCAATGAAACTTTTTCTCCGGCTCATTAAATATGAATTGCTTCTCCGTAAGCAACTCCCGCAGCTTCCATAATAGATTCTGCAAGGGTCGGATGAGCATGTACAGTTTTAATGATCGATTCACCGGTAGCTTCAAGTGATTTTGCTAAAGTAGCCTCGGCAATTAATTCAGTTGCCTCTGCCCCAATAATATGAACTCCCAAAATTTCGCCGTATTTTGAATCAAAAATAAACTTAACAAAACCTTCCCGTTCTCCGATAGCAAAAGCTTTACCGCTTGCGGCAAACGGAAATTTACCGATTCTTATTTTATAGCCTGCCTCTTTTGCTTTTTCTTCCGTTAAACCAACGCTGGCAACTTGAGGTTGACAATAAGTACATCCGGGAATATTTTCATAATTTATATCCGGAACTTTCAAACCTTTGATTTTTTCCACGCAATGAATTCCTTCATGCGATGCAACATGTGCCAACCAAGGTGGTCCTATTACATCACCGATGGCATAAATTCCTTTAACATTAGTTTCATAAGTTGACTTATTGACTTTTATATGATTTTTGTAAATCTCAACTCCCAATTCCTCTAAGCCGAATCCTTCTACATTACCGGTAACACCGATGGCTTTTAGGACTTTATCGGCGGTCAATTTCTTCGTTTCTCCATTTATTCGAACTTTAACATAAACTTTGTTCCCTTTTACTTTTGCATCCTCGACAGTAGCACTTGTATAAATTTCAATCCCACGTTTCTTAAAATTTTTCCTCAGAGTTTCCGAGACTTCCTTATCTTCTACAGGAAGAATTTGATCAAGCATTTCCAAAATGATAACCTTAGTTCCTAGGACCGAATAAAAATATGCAAATTCAATTCCTATAGCGCCTGCGCCTATTATAATCATTTCTTTAGGTTGTTCAGGCAAAATCATTGCTTCGGTACTTGTGATAATCATTTTTTTATCAACCGGAATGAAAGGAATCGTTTTCGGTCTAGCGCCTGTTGCAACAATAATATTATCCGCAACAACGGAATCGATTTTCTCCCCGTTTTTATCAAATATATCGAGTTGTTTTTTGGAAACAAACTTCCCGAATCCTCGCAGCCTACCCACTTTGTTTTTCTTGATTAGTAATTCTACATTTTTTGTAATCCTATCGGAGATATCCCTGCTACGCTTAATTATTTTGCCAAAATCGAATTCCAGTCCGCTCACTTTAATCCCAAAGTCCTGGGAATGATTTTTCATTGCATCGTAGATTTCAGCATTCTTTAAGAGTGATTTTGTAGGAATACAACCCCAATTCAAACAAATTCCGCCTAGTTTATCTTTATCGATAACGGCTGTTTTAAATCCTAACTGTGCAGCACGGATAGCAGCTACATATCCGCCGGGACCTCCACCTAGTATTACAATATCATATTTATTAGTCATTTATAATCAATATCCATTTGATTGTTTTTTGAATAAGTTTAAATATAAATAACTAATCTCAAAAATGAAAATTGAATATTACCTTCGGCGACTAAAAATTGACCGGATAGTCATTATCTAATTAAAAAGAGTATCTCAGTTGAATGTTTCATAATTTTGTCTGATTACACATTCCTCATTGAGAACTCGATTCGTCGGATGAAGCATGCTTTGCCGGCAAGACAGTCAATTAATAACTTATTTTCTTTCAATATTTCTTTACTCCGTGTAATAAAAAAAAATTACACTCGACAGGCAAAAAATACAAGAATTTAGTTGTTAACTTCTATATAAGACCAGAATCTTAAGATAAAAATCAGTGGAAAAACAAGATTGGTTTTGCTTTATTTCATTTCTGAATATTTTAATTAAATATTTTTTCGAGGATAAAAACGGTTTAAAAATATGAACCTTTATTCAAGTGGAGCTAGGGAGGCTCGAACTCCCGACCTCTTCATTGCGAACGAAGCGCTCTCCCAACTGAGCTATAGCCCCAAAACGTTTTAATGTGAAAACAATGAAAAATTCTTTTATTTAATTTCTGTATTTATTGATTTAGAGTCAATAAAAATAAAAACCGGTTTATATTAAAAGTTAATTGAAATTTTTTAGTAAAAGAAGAAAAAGAGACTCCAAGAATCAATAAATTAACAAATTAACGAATAAAATAAAAACTTAAGTGGTCTCTGATATGAAAAATAATGAAATAGCAAGTAAAAATTTTAATTGGTGTTTATCACAACCAATAGAGCACAGTTAGAACTATTTAAATATCATACGGAAATAGCAAAGATCATAGCAAATCAATTATTCGAGAATCTAGTACATCAATAAACCGGAAGTAGATATAGTAGCGGATAAGCAATACTGGGAGCATAAAAATTGGAGATGAAAGTGTAAAAATGCGAATACCCGGGTTATATGATAAACCAACTTTCATTTCCATATTTCACTTATTCTAAACTTATGATTATTGATAAATTACAATAAATGACAGCTATACTTTGCAATGTTCTTACGATAAATCACTTTAAAAAGTATAAAACAAGTGCTTGAGCTGTTAAATCTGCGTCTCTATTT
>CAJXGP010000041.1 GCA_913053915.1 uncultured Ignavibacteriales bacterium
TTTATCCGTCAGATGCCGGATTTTCAATCCGTCAATGGCCGGATTTTCAATACGATTCCTTTCGTTCAAGGAATTTCAGTTTCTAGCTATTTGCCGTGACAAAAAATTGTTTATCAACGTTATTTTGCATTATGTGTTTCAATTTTGTACGTTAGAAAAGAAAATTTATTTAATACTCTAAAATTTTTTTTATTTAAAAAAAAGTAAAAACAAAGGAGAATATATTATGACTCGTTTGACCCGTATAGAGATAAATCCCGCAATATTGGTGGGTAAACCAATTATACGTGGGACAAGAATTGCTGTCGAGCTTATAGTAAAATTGGTTGCACAACGCTGGACAGATGATCAGATTATACAGGAATATCCCATGCTGATGAAAGAAGATATTCAAGAAGCACTTCTTTATGCAGAAAAGCTTGTTCAGAATGAGGAAGTTTATCCACTTCTTAGATAATGATAAAATTTCTTGTAGATGAAAATGCAGGTTTTACTATTGTTAAATATCTGCGTGATCAGGGCTTTGACACAAAGTTTGTAAGTGAATTATTTCCATCACGCGATGATATTTTTATAATAGAAAGAGCTTATCAAGAAGAGCGAATCATAGTTACTAACGATAAAGATTTTGGGTATTTAATATTTAAATCCAACCTATCTGCCCCGGCAATTATTCTTTTACGTTTTAAAGATGAGTCACCAACATTAAAGATAAATGCAATTAAAACTATTTTAAAATTACCGGAAGAAAAGGTGTTAAATCATTTCATTGTTGCCAGTGAAAACAAAATCCGTATTCGCCCCTTAGAAAAATGAAAAATATATTAGAAAATAAGGAAATTAATTAAATGCAGACTTGCCCACCTGAGGCGGGCATTGCCCGCCTTAGGCAGGTTAATAGAACTTCTTTATATTTAACACGAATCTTTTTTGATACCTGCTTTCGCCGAAACACCTGTCCGCCGTAAGACTTTGGGAAGCGGGGCTTCGTGCAGGCAGGTAGCAATTTTAATTTTTGCTTTTATCCTCTCTGCTTATCTTTCTGTATCAAACTATGATTTTTTCAAAAACGTAAATGCTCAATTTCTGCTTCTTTCTTTATCCGTAATATGGCCTGCCTATCGAAGTATTACGAAGGAAGGCCTGCCTGCCTACGTTTCACTTCGGTAGGCAAGCCTACCGAAGTGAAACGTAGGTAGGTTTTCTTTCTTCAAAATCCACAAAACTATCCGTCAATGGCCGGATTTTCAATCCGTCAGATGCCGGATTTTCAATACGATGATTTTCGCTCAAGAAATTCCAGTCACGAACTTATAGCTTTTAATAAGGAATATTTTTTTTACAATACTATAAATTACGAATTAAAAAGGGAAATTTATCTATTTAATGATTGGTTTGCTTACTGAGGGGGAAATTGATTTTTATGCTCTGTTTATTGAAGTGACTATAGAATTAAAAATTTGTATTTCTAATTTATCCTGTGTAAATTATGGATAATAATACCAAATACTCGTCGATAAATCGATTTATTGGTTGTGATAATGGGAATTTTAGATAATATAAAATATAATGAATTTGATTATCTTGCTTTATCTGAAGCGTTGAAATTATATAAACATCCCAAGGACAAAATAACCAAATTATTAAAAAAAAGGAGTCTCTTAAAATTAAAACGCGGGTTTTATTTAAAAAATAGTAAAACCAATGTACCCACTTTTTACTCAAAAGAAATAATAGCAAATTTACTTTATGGACCTTCCTATATTTCACTCGAGTACGCTTTATCATATTACAACATTATTCCTGAGAGGGTAGAAGTTGTTACTTCCGTTACGACAAAAAGAAAGAAAATTTATAATACACCGTTAGGAACTTTTCATTATTCCGTTCTAAATAAAAGGTACTATCCGGCAGGAATTTCTTGGAAAAGATTAGGCGACGGTAGGGGTTATTTTATAGCGACACGGGAAAAGGCACTAATAGATAAGCTATATTTTGAAAATGCTTTATCAACACAAAAAGGTATGGCCCAATATTTATTTGAAAATTTAAGAATCGAGAAATCGATGCTAATGGAATTAAATTGTAATTTAATTGAGGAAATATTGCTTCCTTACAAAAAGAAAACCCTTAATAATTTAGTAAAAATTATTAATAAATTATGATACATCAAGCGATTAAAGATTTATTAGGGAAGTACAATTTAAAATCAACAGTAGATTATGAGAATGCGTTAAAAGAGATTATTCAACAGGCAACCCTGGCAGGGTTATGGAGAGCCGGTTTTTTTAACCATTCTGCTTTTTACGGTGGCACGGCACTGCGAATATTTTATGGTTTACAACGTTTTTCGGAAGATTTAGATTTTACATTGTTAAAACCACAATCAGAATTTAATTTCAATAAAGATTTTGTAGCTATTGAGGAAGAACTTTCAAGTCTTGGGTTTTCTGTTGAAATTTCAGAAAAGAAAAAAAGTATTGAAAGCAATATTGAATCGGCATTTATTAAAGCAGATACAGTAATTAACATTATTCAAGTGGGTGCACCTGCAGACATTGTAAATCTAATTCCCAAAGGCAAATTCATAAAAGTGAAATTTGAAGTCGATTTAAATCCGCCCGGTACTTTTGAAACAGAAAATAAATTTTTATTAGAACCTATACCTTGCAGTATAAAGCTAATTTCCCCATCCTATCTATTTGCCGGGAAAATGCATGCAATGCTCTTTAGAAAATGGAAAAACAGGGTAAAAGGTAGGGATTGGTACGATTTTGCTTGGTTCGTTCGCATGGGTATCCCCTTGGAATTAAAACATCTTTATAGTAGGATGGTGCAATCTCAAAAATATGATAAGAGGAATAAGTTTAGAAGAGAAGATCTTATGGAATTATTCACTTTTGCTATAAATAACTTGGATGTTGAAAAAGCAAAAAGAGATGTTTTACCATTTATTAAAAACAGCAATGAACTTGATATTTGGTCACAAGATTATTTTAAGCAATTATTTGAAAAAATGATAATTAATTAAATGCAGACTTGCCCACCTGAGGCGGGCATTGCCCGCCTTAGGCAGGTTAATAGAACTTCTTTATATTTAACACGAATCTTTTTTGATACCTGCTTTCGCCGAAACACCTGTCCGCCGTAAGACTTTGGGAAGCGGGGCTTCGTGCAGGCAGGTAGCAATATTAATTATTTCATTTATCCTCTCTGCTTATCTTTCTGTACCAAGCTATGATTTTTTCAAAAATGTTAACGCACAATTTTTGCTGCTTTCTTTATCCGTCAGATGCCGGATTTTCAATCCGTCAATGGCCGGATTTTCAATACGACGATTTCCGTTCAAGGAATTTCAGTCACGAGTTTATTGATTCAGGGGGTGGGATAAGTTGTTCTATCCAATCCCCTAAATAAGAAGTATTTTTGTACAAATTATTAGTGCAATAATAATTCTTTTCCTGCTAAAAGAAGAAAAATTATCACGTTCCTTTATTATACTTTTTTCTACTGTGTCTTTAATCTTAATCAGCACGGAAAAATTAATATCACGCCGTGTATTAAATTATTTAAGAACTAAAGGAAGGAATATAAGAAGTTTCTTACTTGTCTGCCGAAGTAAAGTTACACGTAGGCAGGATAGTTGGTGCCGGGGAAGTAGGTAAGGATTTTTATGAATCTATAAGGCAGAATCCCCATTTCGGCTATAAAATAATAGGCTTTCTGGATGATGAGGTTAAAACATTTCTTAACGGACAATATCTCGGCAAAATTGACGAACTTGATATTATATTAAATAAACAAAGAGTGGACGATGTAATAATTGCCCTCCCGAACTATGCAACCGAGAGATTGGAAGAAGTGGTTAGAACCTGCGAAAACCATACTACAAGAATAAAAATAATACCGGATTATTTTAAGTTTGTCTCATCAAAATACAGCATAACTGTGTTCGATAGATTTCCTATTATTTCCGTCAGGGAAGACAGACTTAACGAATTACACTTCAGAATTTTAAAAAGAGCATTCGATACAACTTTTTCCTTTTTACTTTTTGCTTTTGTCTTTTCCTGGCTTTGGCCCATCATAGCGTTGTGTATAAAAATATCATCTCCCGGTCCCATATTTTACATTCAAGAAAGATGGGGAAGAGACAATAAAAAAATAAGAACATATAAATTCCGTTCAATGGTAGCTTGTTGCTGTGAAGTAGACGAAAAGGGTAAATATAAACAAGCTTCAAAAGATGACCCGAGAATTACTAAAATCGGAAAGATATTAAGGAAAACAAATCTTGACGAATTACCACAATTTTGGAATGTATTAAAAGGTCAAATGAGTATAGTAGGTCCGCGCCCGCATCCCACACCCTTAAATTTGGAATCCAAAGACAAAGTGCATTTGTATATGTTAAGACATTTAGTCAAACCCGGAATAACCGGCTGGGCACAAATAAACGGATTAAGAGGAGAAACAAAAGATATTTCCAAAATGCAGAAAAGAATAGATTACGATATTTGGTATATTGAAAATTGGACTTTTATGTTGGATCTGCAAATTATAATAATGACAATCTGGAAAATGCTGAAAGGAGACCCGAACGCGTATTAAAGGATTTATGATTTATTATTGATGATTTATGAGCTATGATTTTTTTTAATCAACAATCGAAAAGAAGAAAAAAGAGCCGGAATCAGTTAGTACACGAATCATCAGAAAAGTACAACACTTAGCCAGTATTCCCAGCCAAGGTTGACAAGTATTTCTCCATCGCTCTACTATTCCGCAACCAATTTGTCCTATGCTCTATGCATTACTACTAATACTAAAGGCATATTTGATATGAAAGCTAAACTATTTACCTTTTTACTTTTAACTGGTTACTTTTTACTTTTAACTGGTTACTTATCCGCACAAACCGTTTACGAGCCTCTTTATAAAGACGTTTACAAGTACTTGGACAGAATGGCTCAGAAAGGAGTAATTGAACTAAACGACCAAATCAAACCTTTAACCAGAATATATATCGCGGAAAAGCTTTTGGAAATAGGAAAGAGAGCTAGGGAAATAAGGAATAGGGAGATAACGGAAGTCGAAAGGGATGAGTTAAATTTTTATTTGAAGGACTTTGGGGAAGAAATAAGTATGATCAATACGAAAAATAAACCTGGCTCCGTTAAGGCTGTGCCGGGCGAGCGGCAAAAGATAAAATCTTTTAATTCCCTGTCCGACCTTCGACGGATCCGTTATTCAAAATTATTCGGAAAAGATAGATTCGGTCGATGGCGTTTGTTTTCTTTTTCAAGTAATTTATTTAAAATAAATTTAAGTCCTATCCTTGGTTACCAAATCGGCAGTAACGATAATGCTTATCAAACACACAGATGGAACGGTGCATATTTTTACGGCTACTTTTCGGATAATATCGGGTTCAGCTTTGACTTTAGGGACAACGCCGAAACCGGAGTCAATATTGACAGAACCAAAAGCTTTACGCCTGTAACGGGTATCACAATTGCAAAAGCAAATAAGGACAAAATTGAATACAGTGAAATTCACACGACACTGTCCACCAACTGGTCGTGGGGAGAGATTACCGTAGGCAAAGATTTTCTGCAATGGGGACAGGCTAAAAGCGGACAGCTCGTACTTTCGCAGAAAGCACCTTCCTTTCCGTTTATTAGATTGGATATTCGTCCGACAAGCTGGTTGAGATTCAACTATATCCACGGCTGGCTGAATTCTGATGTAATAGACTCGAATGCAATATATGCCACAAAACGTTTGGGACAAAACAGGACCATATTCAGAGATAAATATCTCGCCTCTCATACGTTAACCATCACTCCTTCAAAAGGATTGGATATCTCTTTGGGAGAATCTATTGTTTACAGCGACAGATTGGAAGTTTCCTATTTAATGCCGCTGATGTTCTTCCGTTTGGCAGATCATTATTTAAGCAGAGCCAATAACAATGCCGGGGATAATTCACAGTTTTTTCTTGGGGTCAGTTCAAGAAATTTTATAAAAAATACGCACCTGTACGGAACATTATTTATTGATGAAATAAGAACTGAAGGACTCTTCGACCCAAAGAAACAGAGGAATCAATTCGGTTTTACTTTGGGTGGTTCGGTTGTAGATTTACCAATTGAAAATTTAACACTCACTACCGAATTTACAAAAATATTTCCTTTTGTTTATACTCATTTTATTCCCACACAGACTTATGAAAGTTCCTCGTACCGACTTGGTCACTGGATGGGTAACAATGCGGATTTAATTTACGGAGCTATTAACTATAGATTTATGAGAGGTTTACAAGCAACAATTTGGGGGCAATATATTCGAAAAGGTGGAGCGGGCACAGTAGATCAGCAGTATACATTACCTTCTCAACCGTTTCTTTTCGGCTTGCGTACCAACTATACTTATTTTGGATTTGAAGCAAAGTATGAAATTACCTACGATTTATTTGCAAGGGCAAAATTTTTGTATTCCAAGGTTTCCAAGGAACAAACAAACGGAACATTTATAAACAATTCTAAGAATGAGTTTAGATTTGCATTGTATTATGGCCTGTAATTCATAGCCAATTCTAATAGTATTAAAAAAGCCTCAATATTAAAAACATTGAGGCTTTTTTTGTTGGCGGAGAGATAGTGCCAGACTACGTCCGGTATTCTATGATAAAATCAAGTCCAAAAAACAAAAGTTATTAACAAAATTATGCACAATAAGCTAACGTATCAACGTAAGGAGTTCCTCTTCTAACAACAGCAAACATTCTTGATAGCAACTTATTTCTAACAATATTTATAGTTCCCATTTTAGATTTTCCATCAGCAATTCTTCTTTCATAGTATAACTTCATTTCACTATTCCATTGAATAGATGATTTTGCACATAAGTCAAGCAGAGATTTTATTTTTTTGTTAGCGAGATTGTTTACCTTGGTTTTACCTCGTATGCTTATGCCTGAAGTGTTTGGAAATGGCGCTATTCCACAATATGAAGCAAACTTACGCCAAGTCTCAAAACGAGTAAACCCACCGGTATATGCAATCATAAATAATGCGGTCTTTTGACCTATTCCCTTAATACTTGTGAGTAATTTGTATAACTTCTTAAGATTTTCATCATTATCAACTATATCCATTAAATTATTTTCAATTTTATTAATTTGTTTTGTCAGTTCATTAATCATCTTTTCATGCACAGAGAACAATGTAGTGTTTTCCTTGCGTTTAAGAAATCTTTTATACTCGCATAGTGTTGCCTTGTACCCGGAACGCTGCTTAACCAACTTTTCTCGCAAATTTAACAAACTTTTAATCTCCTTTATATTTTTGCTTGGTAGTTCGTATGGTTTTAGTTCGTCTTTCCTTCGGTAAGTATATAATGCTATTTTCTTTGCATCTATCTTATCATCTTTTCCTCGTGTTATACCCATTGAACGCCTTATTTCCAGTCCGGGTAGCATTACGTAATTAAATCCGTTTTCTGTCAGATATACCGATATTTGTTGCGAGTATATACCCGTATGCTCAAATGCAAATAATATTTGTTCTTTCGCGTAATTGCTTGACGCTAATGTCCATTTTATCATCGATGTAATTCCTGTTACAGTATTATCAAAATTTTTATATTTTTGATTAGTATGGATACGAACCTCATTTTTCATTTTTCCAACATCAATGCCTACTGTTTCTTTAATTTTCATATTACCTCCTTTGTCTTTTATTTTGGTTACTTAAACTAAAACCTTTATTAGGTCATTCTATAATTCTATCTGGTTCTCAGTAACCTTGTAAAATGAATGAGGACTAATACCGGACATAGGTCTTTTTCCCTAGCAGCTGCCAAAGTTCACCTCACTCATGGTTGTAATAAATTTATTAACATTTTTTGAACTTATCAATACTCCCCAGATCCCTGTTTATAATTATTGATTTTTAATATATTTACTTTTGTAATCTAAAGGCTGCTACCGGACTCATTTATTACTTTAAGAAGAATTGCTGCCGATAATTCCATCAGCCGGTGTAATCTCAAAGGCAATCTGTGCAAGCCGGGCGCCTGTCCGCACGCCCATATTTACACATGTATCAAAAATATTTTCAGCCGCAATTTGGGAGTTTATTTCATCCCCGCGAATTCTATCCCAATAGTCGCGTTTATAAATATCCCGTGCATCTGCTTCGGTAATATTGCGAATGTTAAGATTCGGATAAGCCCTTTGAGAAATACCGTATTTTGTTGCACCACCCGGATCATCACGGTCATCGGTATATTTAGCCCCTCCTTCTCGAGCTAATGTTTTTACTATTGCTGTGTTAAAATCTGCCATTGTCCCTCCACTGCGATTTTAAATTATTTTGATGTGTAGCCTAAAATTGAAATGATTAAAAATCAAATTAATAATTTTTTAAAATATATAGAAAAAATATTAATAAACAAGTTTTATGAAAAGTTATTTAGCTATCTCTTTTAAGTGTTTTAATGGTAGCAATGTAATTAGTGCTGTTTATTGGAGACTTTTATCATCAACAACATTCCTTTTCGCCTACTTGTTAAACCATTTGGTCTTTAGTTTCAGTATACGCAAACATATCACATTATAATATAATAAATCAAATTAATTATTAAAATATTCCCTTTGATGATTTGATTTAGGATCAAGCGTGATGGCTTGTTGAACTACGCTTTCCGAAGCTCGCAGAATAAAGGAAGGATTTAGCTCATATTTAGAACCCGCTTCTTTTCAGCGGGAACCTGAATTATCTTTGAGCAAGCTTAGAGATGAATTCTTTATAACGTTATATGTTTAATTAGTTTTATGCTGAATTTCTTAACTCGTTGTCAATTCTTTCTTTCAAAATTATTTTTATTAGAGATTGATAAGGAACATCTCTTTTATGTGCAATTACCTTGATATCATTTAGTAAGAATTCCGGAAGTCTTAACGAAATAGTTTTTGTGGAAGGTCTTAAGTTAGGAAAAGCAGTCAATTTGGATTTTCCCCAATCAATGAAATCTGATGAATCATTGTTAGCCCAGAATTCTCTTTCTTCTTTTTCGTTCTTAAATTTCGGTATGTTTTTTAATTTCTTCATTGTATATTTTCCTTTCCCTTTTGGTCATATCTCTTGCAGAAATAACTCTTATTATTTTGTTTCTAATAGTAAAAACAATAAATAGTTTTCTATCTAACTCAGTTCGTCCTAAGACGAACCATCGTTTTTCTTTTTGAGAATGTTTAACATCGTCAGCAATAATCAAAGGCTCATTAAAGAAAACTAGCTCACATTCACTATTAAGAACTTTATGCTTCTGCCGGTTCTTCTCAATGTTTTCTTTATCCCATTGAAAACCTTTAATATCATCAAGATTATTTTTCATACAAATGTATATTACAAAAACATACTAAATAATGCAAATTTATTATATTTACTTAGCATATAACGATGTTGTCGATAAACCGTCTGTATTTATCCCAGCTTGGTTTTTATTTTATAAGTTGATAATTGGATACTAAAATGGATGCTGATAAATGTAACATCTTTTCAAGTTCTCTAACCATATCTACTGTTAATCTTTTCTTCTTGTTTAATATTTCCGAAACTCTGCTTTTCCCTCCAATTATCCCAACTAAATCCTTTTGTTTAATATTCATTTCTTCCATTCTAATTTTTATTGCTTCAATCGGGTCCGGCGCCTCAATTGGAAAATATTGGTTTTCAAAGTTTTCAATTAGCAATGATA
>CAJXGP010000042.1 GCA_913053915.1 uncultured Ignavibacteriales bacterium
CACGAATATTACTGATAAGATACTAAACACAGAATAATTATAACCATCCCAGAATTTCTAAAGTGCCCGGATTAATAGCAAGAAGAACAAGCCCCTGTTACACAGGGACTGTTTTTCCTTCCGGCTAAGAAGAAAGTAGTTTCCATTCTTCGTAAATTTTTTCAGATAAAATCCTATTCCCATCACGAAACCAAAATAGATAGCAATGATTAACCAATCAACCGGTAAAGGTCCAATTACATTCTTATAGTTTCCTTTATAGTTATCGATGGAGTATAGAGTTCTTTATCCTTTGCATATCAAATTTTTATTAGGTCGTATAGTTCGCTTACTTTAATGGAAAAGAATTTTATGTAAATACGGAATGGGAAATATCAGTCGGAATTGTTTTTAACACTTAAACTATTTTAACAGTACTAATTTTTTAGATTGTAAAAAGTTACCTGCATTAAGAGTATAGATATAAACTCCGCTTGCTAAGTTCTGTGGATTATATTTTATATTATACTCTCCCCGTTTTTCCTGGCGGTTAACTAATGTTGCAATCTCTTGTCCAAGAATAGAATATATTCTTAAGGTTACATAGGAGGACCGGGGGATCGTAAACTTGATAGTTGTACTCGGATTAAATGGATTGGGATAATTTTGAAACAACTTAAAAGTTTTCGGAATTTCATTTTGAAGTGAGTTTGCAACGTTAGTAGTTTTATCAAAAAAAATCAATATTTTCCCCATTAGCTCTGAACGTATACTACTTGGATAAATAGTTTCAAAAGGAAATGTAAGAGATACTACTTTTCCCGCTTTACTGCCATTTGGAAATAATCCCCCATAATAAACACCGCACACTCCGGAGGAGGTATCTACATTAGTAAATTTCATAAATGTTTTTCCACCATTAACTGCTTTAACTAAATCCGGCCATTTTACATTTATTGTACCATGCGTACCGTTGTCAAAAAAAAATTGTGGTATGCCTTCGGCAAATGAATTATCTATTGGTTCAGCGCTATAATAAACACCTGCTTGACCGCCCGGTGCGTCGGCAATGTATTTCATTTTTAAAAATTTCCAAATGAAATTTTTGTCTGAATTCATACCTTTATAATCCAAATCCCAGGCTATTTCAGAACCGGAGACAAATAAATTACCTCCATCATCCAAATAAGTCCTTACAATAGTTTGTTCAGCATTGCTGAAAGTTTCATCTGCCGTACTTTCATCACCAAGTATATAATCAACAATTTTATAATTTTCTAATGAAAACAATCCATCAATTACAGCATCATTTGTGGCGGATTCAAAAAAAACCCCGTTTGTATAGAATGCATTTCCATGCTGACGTATAAAGTTATATGTATTACCTGCGGAAGCACGATCGAAACCATTTACAATAAGAGTGTTTAAATTGGATGAAGTAGTTGGAATTCCGGCAAGCACTTCAGATTCAGGCGATTCACCTGCCGAATTTACAGCTTTCAATTTGATGAAATATAATGAATCCGTTTTCAAATTTTTTATCGTCAAATCAGCAGGTGAAAGAATTAATGGACTACCGAAATTAACTCCATCACTGCTTAAATAAACATAGTATTGTTTTGCCGTTGTATCCGGTTTAATTATTAATTGCAATTCGTTTGAACCCATCCTTTTTATTCCAAAAGATTTTGGTTGAGTGGGAATGCTTGAATCTTTCAAATAGCTGGGTTGAGTCATCGGCCCGTTTTCTTTGCTTAGAATTTTATAAAGAATCGGGTCTTTCAAAATTTGAGGAACCGTCATAATTACACTGTCAACCAGTACTTCATTGTTAATCAAGCGAATACCCTGACTATAATCCACATAACTATTATTATGAATGTTAGTCAAAGGTTGGATCATTGAATCACCCTGCGGGTAGTACCAACCGTAAATGACCACATGATTCGGTCTTGCCGGGTCTGTAATTAAATTACTGAGTACAACGTCTTTTTGAACTCCGTCCGTTAGTTCGCCTAAAATTCCTTTCGAAGCAATTCTTTCGGAATCGATTGCATGACTATGTTGTACAAATCGAATTACCATGCTGCTTGTATCAGACCAAGGATAGGTCACGGGGAAAAGTCTCAGCGTAGAATTTTTATGAATATTGTCCACCAATTTACTTGTAGGTAAATTTGCACCGAAAAGCAGCGCTAACTTTTGAGCCGTAATTGGTCCAATCGGTACCCTACAATAGTTTTCATCGGATCCAATAGCAAGATAGTCCGGCATAACTTCATAATAAATTATATGTGAAACTCCGGCAGCATCTTTTACTGTATCGCCAACCATAATTAAGTTTCTTAGAAAATCGGGAATATTCCCGTTAGAGATTTCATTATATATTGAGTCCTCCCTAACTTGAAACGACAAGTTTTCAACGTTCTTCATAAATTGTGAACCGGTAATTGCATTATCTGATCTTGGTGGAATATTTAAAGGTTTCGGTAAAGGGATATCGGATTGGATCCACTGAGAGTATGCTCGTGAGCCATAATAAACGTAACCTTTTTCCTCATTAACAGTCCCGGAGAATATTCCTTGAATAAAACCATTTAATTCAACTTGAACAGTGTGAAGTATTGCTCGGTTTGGATTTTGCTTCAGAATAAATTTTATTCTTCCGTTAAGAGCAGAATATTTAATGAAAACTGAATCCTCTTGCGAAGTAAAGGTAAAATAGTTTGATAAATATTTTTCCATCATTTTACTTCGGTACCAAGTGCCTCCGGTAGGACTAACAATTGGTTGTCCGTTATATAAAGCAACACTATCGTTATAAGCAATAACACTCAAATAATGATCAGATGAAGCGTTTATCCAATTAAGAATTTTACTTCCATAAGTATTATCATAATCATAATCGCTGTCTAAGAATGAAATTCTTTTCACATCATTAGGAATACTGCTTACACTGTTCATATAACTAAAGGTGAAACCGCCTCCGCCGCTGTGACCGCTTAAAACAATAAAAGGATTATAATCTTTAAAAATATTTTTTACAGAATCGACAATGCTTTTTACTAATTCTGCATTATTTGTATACTTCCTTCTCCAGGCGGGCCAACTTAATTGGGATGTTTCTAAATATACGGTGATAATATTATTATCATGATCATGTGCCCTTAAAAAGCGGGTTTGCGCTCCTATATTTTGGATATCAAAATGCCAATTATCTCCGGTCTTTAATTTACGGCCTACAGTTTGCTCAATCGTATTGCCGTTTGGTAACGCATAAAAGATTAATTCCGTTGGCTTAGAAGGATCAAACATGCCTATTGAAGGAGCATTTATTTGAATTCTTACCTCCGGAAAAAAATTGAAAGTTAATACTTGTTCATTAAAAAAAGGGCTGGCGCTGAACTTAGGTAATCTTGTAATAGAAATATTATCTAAATTTTTTCCGAAATATACTTTTGAAAATACTAGTAAAGTAACGAGTATAAATGAAATTTTAATTTTTCCCATTTTTATCTCCGAAAAATATTCTTTCTCTTAAAATAATTAACCTAAACACAGAATAATTATAACCATGTTATTTCGTAACAACTCCTTAGAAAATGCTATACTAGGTTTTTTTAATGGCGACTAATGTTTTATCATCCGAATAAGAACCGTTTTTGGAGAAATTAATTACGTTATCCAAGATTGAGTATACTATTTCTTTTACAGTTAAATGAGCATTTTTTTTCAAAACTTCGGTAAGTCTATTCTCACCGTAATTTTCAAAATTGCCGTTTGCCGAATCAGTAACCCCGTCGGAATAAATTAATAATACATCCCCTTTCTCAAAATTTATATTTTCAACGGTATATTTTGCATTGGGAGAAGGACCCAGTAACGGTCCCGTTGATGATAACAAAATGATTTCGCCGGTCTCTCTTTTTATAAACATTGGGGGATTATGTCCGGCATTTGCATATAAAAACAAACCACTGTGATCATTTGCAAATTCGCCATAAAATAAGGTAGTGAATTTATCATCCGCGAAGATTTTATTTACTAAGCTGTTCATCTTTTTCATCATAGATGATATTTTTATTTCAAAATTAGACGCCATTCTTAATGCACCGGAGATATACATTGCCTCGGCGGCAGCGGATACTCCTTTGCTTGCAGCATCTCCTACAGCTACACCCAATCTGCCCTTGTCATCTCCTATCTCCAGATAATCAAAAAAATCACCTCCCACAATTTCTGCCGGACTGGTAACACCAAATAACTCATAATTATAAAACCGGTATTCATGTTCGGGTAGAATACTTTTTTGAAGCTCCCTTGCTTTATCAATATCCGCCTTGAGCGTTTTTGCACGCGTTGAATATCTTTTCTGTTTTATTTTTGAAGTGAGCGCTGTTGCAATAATATTAAGAGTAAGAAGGAAATCCTCATCAATATCGTCACTGTTCAGAGCTAGAAGATATTCATAATATAATTTCCCATAAATTTTAATTTTATCTCCTACTCCGGTTGCAGAATACTTAAAAATTCCTTTTTGTTTTAAAATCTCGTTCGTCTCATTCCCTAATACGGTTCTTTCTTTAGCTATCAAGTCGAACAGTGGATAGCCTTTTATTAGTACGGTAAAACCAGGGGTAATTCTATCTAATTTTCCGTTTTGATATAACAAACCGTAAGCTTTGTTTTCTACATTAAGTTGCCATATTCTTCCACCGGTAACTTTCAAATCTTCTAATTCGATGATTTGATTTAAAACGGAAATAAGCATTCCATTATCGGAATCAAATTTTTGGGATGAAATTGTTTCAATAGTTCTATATAGTTTTTTTTGATTCATTTTATTAAGATAAGCATTATTCGAATGTTTTTTATCTAAGTTTTGTTAAAAATTATCGAGTAATAATGAATACAAGATTTATCATGTAACTTAGCGGAAACATGTTTTACTTTATAAGATGCAAATATTCAAATTACATTTTTCGTTAATCCAATAGATTGGACTAAATTAACTATAATATTTTGTAAGAAAAAATTTTATTAAATCTTAATTTTCTTTGATCCCGGTTTAACAATCGGAACGCCAATCTTACAAAGATTGCATTCTTCTGCGGTATAAGACAAAGCTTCCATTTTAATTGTACTAACCATTGGAACGCCAAAGTCAATTTTCCCCGTACTTCTATCAACTATACAGCCGATACCGACGGTTTCCGCTCCGTTTTCTTTTATAATATCAATAACTTCAAACACCGAGCCTCCGGTTGTAATTACATCCTCACAAACTAGGACCTTCTCTCCTACTTTTAACGAAAATCCTCTCCTTAAAGTTAAATTACCATCCTCTCTTTCAGCAAAAATAAAACGCTTATTTAACTGTCGTGCAACTTCCCGACCAACTACAATACCGCCTATTGCCGGTGCAACTACCGTATCAATATCATATCCCTTAAAATAATTTACAATAATTGAACATAATCTTTCGGTATATATTGGAAATTGTAAAACTTTGGCACACTGAAAATAAATATTACTGTGCCTACCGGAAGTTAATAAAAAATGTCCTTCAAGCAATGCTTTTGTTTTTTTAAAAATTTCGAGTATTTCACTCCCACTCAAATTCATCTAAAAATTCCTCCTTTTCACCGACGGCATGAATCATTCTTTTTACTTTTTTTATTCCGTGTTTGGAGTTTATCCTTATTGTCTCATCATATAGAAGAGCCGTTTTATTCCTTCTCTTTCGATTCACATTAATTATCCCGGATAAGTAAACTTAATAAAAAAAAGCGTATTAAAAATAATACGCTTTTTTTATTAAAATCAAAATTATTAAAAAAACATTTCATTACGGTTACGGTGTTTCACCTGTATCCAATTTTTCCTTTTCTTTATCTCCGATTGGCGGAAGATTTTCTTCATTTATGAAAACAAGTTCTTCGGAATTATTAAAATGTTTAGCAATAATTTTAGAACCTTCTTTAAACGAGCCTCGTAAGATTTCTTCTGCGAGCGGGTCTTCAACATATTTTTGAATTGCTCTATTTAAAGGTCTGGCACCGAATTTTTGATCAAAACCTTTATCAACTATAAAGTTTTTTGCAGAAATATCGAGTTCAATGTTCAATTTTTGTTCTTGAATATTCTTATAAAGGTCTTTCAATTCAATATCAATTATTTTCAAAATATCTTCTCGCTCAAGGCTCCTGAATACAATTGTTTCGTCAACTCTATTTAAAAATTCCGGGTTGAAAAGTTTTTTCATTGCTTCTTCGATAGTATTTTTCATACTGGTATGCCTGTTTTCGGCGGTCTCACTGCCGAATCCAAAAGAGCTGATATTCTTAATATCACGAGCCCCGATATTTGAAGTCATTATAATAATAGTATTTTTGAAATCCACTCTTCTACCAAGGCTATCGGTTAAGATACCATCGTCAAATACCTGCAACAAAATATTAAAAATATCCGGATGAGCTTTTTCGATTTCATCTAATAATATAACTGAATAGGGTCTTCGCCTAACCTTCTCAGTCAATTGTCCACCTTCTTCGTACCCGACATAACCGGGAGGTGCACCGACTAATCTTGAGACCGAAAACTTCTCCATATACTCGCTCATATCAAATCTGATCAAAGCGTTGTCCGAATTAAATAGATAATGGGCAAGTACTTTACAGAGTTCGGTTTTTCCAACACCGGTAGGACCTAAGAACAAAAAACTTCCAATTGGTCTGTTATGATTTTTCAATCCTGCTCTTGTACGCCGGATTGCTTTTGTTAATTTAGATACCGCTTCGTCTTGCCCGATGATATATTCTTTCAGAGCGATTTCCATTTTTAACAATTTTTCGGACTCTGTTTGAGCAACACGATTTACAGGAATACCTGTCATCATTGAAACAACGGTAGCGATGTCTTCTTCGCTTACGTCATGGATAATATCTTTTGTTTTTATATCCCACTCTCTTTTAGCAATTTCAAGATCCGATTGGATATTTCTTTCCTTATCTCTCAATCTCGCTGCCTCCTCATAATCTTGCTTTTTCACAACGGCAGCTTTCTCTTTTCTAACTTTTTCAATATCCGTTTCAAGGTCTAGGACTTCCTGTGGAACTTCGAAATTACCCATGCGCACTCTTGAGCCTGCTTCATCGATTACATCAATAGCCTTATCAGGTAAATACTTGTCGGTAATATATCTGTTACTTAATTTAACAGCAGAATCTATTACTTCATTAGAATATCTCACATGATGATGTTCTTCATATTTAAATTTAATATTATTTAATATTTGAATTGTTTCTTCATAACTAGGTGGTTCAACCATCACCTTTTGAAACCTTCTGTCCAATGCTCCATCTGTTTCGATATATTTTCTATATTCGTCAAGAGTAGTAGCTCCGATACATTGGATATCACCTCTAGCTAAAGCCGGTTTAAACATATTCGAAGCATCAAGTGAACCGGAAGCCCCACCGGCTCCCACAATAGTATGAAGTTCATCAATAAATAAAACGACATCTTTAGCTTTTTCCAATTCGTTCATTAATGCTTTCATTCGCTCTTCAAATTGTCCCCGATATTTTGTACCGGCAACTAGACCGGCAAGGTCTAACATAACCAATCTCTTCTCTTGTAAAATTCTAGGTACCTTCTTTTGAACAATTCTTAAAGCAAGTCCTTCGGCAATAGCTGTTTTACCCACGCCCGGTTCGCCAATTAATATTGGGTTGTTTTTCTTCCTCCTACTAAGGACTTGTGCAACCCGTTCAATTTCTTTTTCACGGCCAATAACCGGATCAAGTTTACCTTCGAGGGCAAGTTTTGCCAAATCCCTGCCGAAATTATCAAGTACAGGGGTTTTTGTTCTTTCAATTTTTCTATCTACCAGTGGAATGGATGTTCTGATATCCTTAGGATTTTTTGCGCTTAACATTTCATTTAATTCGGCTCTTGCAGAATCGTAAGTAACATTAGATTGATGAAGGATCTGAGTAGCAATATTATCTTCATCTCTCAGTAAAGACAGTAATAAATGCTCAGTACCTATTACATCGGCTTTATAAATTTTTGATTCGATTTGAGTAATCTTTAATACTTTTTCCGCTTGCTTGGTTAACGGAATATTACCGATAGTAAGAGTTCCTCCCGAAGTTCTTACAGTATCTTCGATTGCTTTTTTCAATTTCATCAAATCACAGTTGAGGTTCCTTAAAATTCTAACAGCTACGCTTTGTCCTTCCCGGATAATACCAAGCAGTAGATGTTCTGTTCCAATATAATCATGACCAAGCCTTAGCGCTTCTTCACGGCTTAATCTGATTACATCTTGAAGCCTGTCTGAAAAATTTCCTTCCATGATTATTTCCTCAATTCAAATGATCTTTGTAAAAAGTAAAATATCATTTTTTATAATTATGTTTCACTCTAATATATAAATAGATATTTCCTCAATCAAGATAACCTTCTATCACTTAATTTTCACTAATTTAATGTTATCCCCAATACAAACTTAGTTAATTTCCTCCATTAATTTTCAGTGTTTTGTGATTATTATTAAATTTATCTAAACACATTTTCCCAAAATATTTATACCCTTCATTTATAAGTAATCAATTTTTGTATCAAAGGATATGATCTTAAGCAAAAGTTTATATTTACTTTTCTTCTTATTAGTTTTAGCAGAATATTTTAAGAATAAAATGTTAAATTTGATAGGATTGGAAAAAACAATAATAATTTCTAATTTATCATGGTTGTTTCTTAACCGTTAAAGAAACAATGCATTACAAATAAAAAACTTTTTGTACCTATCTCTTCAGCATTTAATACATTGCCGGTTTATTCCAAACAGGAATTCATTAAAAGCAAAATAAATTCAAAATTTAACACTTTTTAAGATAGCAAAACTTAAGTTCAGTTGAAATAAACATATTATCTTATTTAACAGGGTAGTATTCCAATAAATGAGTAAATTGATTAATGAGTCTACTTTAAAAAGTATTAATGTATCATTCTGAATTGCCTGTCCGTCTCAGGCGAAAAGTGAAGAATCTTTAATCCATTGTAAGATAAGAGATTCTTCAGTCGCTTCGCTCAGAATGACACACTTCGATTTTTCAGACAACCCTCGCTCTGTATCGTTGAAAAACTTAGATAAGGAAAGATTCCCGGACTTTTTATAGTTAATATAAATAAATTGGAAATAATGTTTTTTGATTTGCTAACTAAAAAATCTTGTAATCTTTTGAGTAATTCATCATTCCCCCTCACAACAAAGGACTAAGAACCCGGAACTAAAAACTAAGCACTCCCGCACTAATAAACCGGTATTTTTAACCAATGATCTTTGTCCATTTTTAATCTATTTAACTTTTGACTTTTTACCGCTTTTCTTTACTTAGTTGAACAATTTTTTCAAAAAACTCATCGAAAATATTTAATTCATTCAACTTGTTTACAACCAATGAATCGTCAACTTTCCAATATAAATGAATGAGTAGATTTCTAAATTTAGCAAAATTTGAAAGTCTATTGCCCAATGAATTGCTGATAATATTATTTTCTACTAAGATAGAAAAGCACTGTGAATAACTATCCGCAGCCCGTTTAAATAATTTTGCAGAAATATGATTACAAATATCTATAGCAGCTTCGGTTAGTATAATAAAATGATACTTTACAAATACACTGATATTAAAACTGCAATGGTAATCCTAATGAATAAAAAATTCCGGTACACTCAGCCAATTGCATTTAAT
>CAJXGP010000043.1 GCA_913053915.1 uncultured Ignavibacteriales bacterium
ATCTAGTGGTCACTTTGAACCGGAAAGGGTGGTCAATTTAAATCGGCACAGGCTGGTCAACTTTACCGGAATTTGCAATCAGGTGATAATTGTTCAATAATATAGTCTGTATCAAGACTTTTACCTTGCCGCAGTATTATTCCTTCAACATCCAACCAATCTTTTGTCCGATTGGCAAATGATTTTAAAATAATAAGATCTTCTGCCGAACAGGTTGTCAATGTACAATCTGTATGAAAAGAAAATGGTGTCGCACGTTTGATCATTTGATTTTCAAATGGTAACCCTGAAAGAGAAATATCTATTGAGACTTCATTTGAAGCGTACAATAGCAAGACTCTATTCGTAAAAGCAAAATTCTCTGCATCAGTAATTCGAGATATAAATTTTTTCAATAGGGTTTTAACATACTTTTCTTCATTTCCAAATCCACATAATAAGCAAAGATCAATATCTTGAGTCATTCGTATTTCACCCCAACGAAGTACTGCAATTCCCCCTATAAAGCAAAAGGGCCAATTTCTTTTTTCTAAGGTTTCTTGGAATTCTAATCCTGCTTTAAATAATGAATTTAGGGGAGTTTTTTTTTTGTCGGCAGCCATATATTTAGTCCATCTCTTTCTTCAGTTTCATAAAAATCTTCTGTTGCTCAACTAAGCCACTACTTAATTTGAGTTCACGATGTTCAAATGCATATTGTAACATTTCATTAAGAAGCATCTGATTTCGACTATAATAATCAGTAGCCCTTAATTCGTTTAGTTTGACTCTATCTAAAGCATATTCTGCTTTCTCCCAAGTCTCTATCCATATTTTAATTTCTTTTCTTGTAGAATCATCCATTTTAAACATTCTCAAATTTATTATTTAGGGCATAACGACCAAGTTCAGCCGCCCAAAAATCGTGTAGCGGTTTAGAATCGGCTGGAGTGCTTGGCTAGTCTAATTGATGTTTGAAGCTACCTTGATTAAGGATTTCAAGGCTTTGTTTACAGCTCCTTCTGTCGAAAACGCTTTTTACAACTTCAGGTTGAAGCAAGACTATATTATGTGACTCTTTATACGCTTCGTAATACTTTCCGCGAACGCCAACACCAAGGTCTTCTCTTTTATATTCACTCTTCATTTCGTCCGGTTTATTAGTCTTCTTTATATATTTCCCTTTATTTTTCCTGCATATTCATGTAACATGAATATGAGGGAAGCTAATGACTTTTATTATGAATATCAAGCAAACCAAAATTTAAAACTGTTAGCCATATCAGAGCAAAACGACAAAAACAATATCTTGTAGTAATAACTCAAAATGAAGTCAAACAGGGATTAAACCAAATGAAGAGAGTTCATCTGTTAATGGCGAATATCTTATATGGCAGCGGACTATGTCTGATGGAATGTATCCGTTTTCAGGTTCAAGATTTGGATTTTGACGGGAATATCATTTATGTCCGTGCCGGTAAAGGTAACAGTTCCAACATAAATAATAAATTTATTTTAATTTTTTTAACTGTAAACTAGTGAATTGTGTATAAGATTCAAATTGTATCTGCCGCCGAGTGGTCGGTGGCAGCAGTGAAAGAACTTTTTATTTATTAAAAAAATTAATTAACAAAACAAACTTGAACAGAAATTCTAAACGAAAAACAAAAGCCCAAATACTACATGATATATTGCTTTCCGCCTAAGCTCATCCTTAGATCCCACTTCTTTTTAGCAGGGACACAGGATTTTATACCTTAATCCGGCTATCGCCGGATTCGGTATGAATCCTTTATAACGTTAACTGCGAATCATTATGTTGACTTTGAACGAGGTTATTCCTTGAATGAATTTTATGACAACGGCGGCAGAAATCCGGTGTCTTATTTTCCTTCGACAATTTACGAAATTCTTGATAGTTTTTGCAGTTTAATACAGGCATTAATCCCTCCGAAAACACATTACCAAAATTTAGAACCTTGGGAAAGGGCTTTGCACAACAGGGCACTGCAAAGCCATCCCAAGTTATGTAAAAATCATTCCAGGGATAACCACAAAACCGAAAACCTTTAGGAGCATCCAAATCCCGGTATCCAACATAGATACCATATTGGCGGGCTTTTACCAAGGCTTTGTTAAACTCATCCCTAAATTCAGAGGTCTGATAAAAATTATATTCCGTTAAGTCCAAATAATTTGCAACTAAATTAAAAGTGTTAAAATAGATTTCTTTGATTCTAAGTTCTTTTGCTAACTCCACCACCTTTTTCATTTCCCTATAATTATCTTTGAAAACAACCATATTAAATTTGATATTCATGCGCGCTTTATGATTGAATCGAGAAATCTTTTCCAAATTAGAATAATATCGATCAAATTTCGATTTCTTTCGAATCCCTTCAAAGGTTGAACCAATGCCATCAAGAGAAATTTGTAAAGTATCAATTTTATTTGCCATTTCTTCAACCAGAGTAGGGGTATTGGCTTGATAGGCATTTGTCGAGAGAAAAATTAAAATACCTTTGTTTTTTGATCCGATATAATTAATTGCATCAATGATTTTCGGATACAACAGAGTTTCCCCAAGCCCGGTTAGGCCGATGCGGTCTAAATAAATGTGGTTTTCATCAATGAGCTTTTTGAATTGGGTAAAGTCCATATGCCCGACATTCATCTGCTTTCCCAAAATATACTCTCGGGCGCAAATGATGCATTTTAATTGACAATGATTGGTCAATTCAATCATTAAAGAGGTGGGATGTTTAATGATTGGGTTTAATTGTTTTTTTTGAATGAAACAGTTTACCCGATTAGAAGTATATCGAAAAAAATCTTGACCTTTTGGAATATTCCATGCTTTTCTAAGCATCATTCTCACTAATCGATATTTAATGACCATTTCAAAAACCTCCGGTGATTATGATTAACTGTTACGCAGCTATCGTCGTCAATATGTACACTGTCATATATACCCTATATCACGGGAAATAATATATATATTATGTATAGTATTAAAATAACATGGAATAATTTACCTTGATTTCCCCTCTATTTCCATATATCTTGAATATTTAAATAACATAAGTGCTTTTATTATGAATGTCAAGCCGATCCAAATTTGAAACTGTTAGATCAAACCTTTTGTTTCTATCCATGATGGTTTTGCTTTCTCTCTTAAGGCTGAAACGGCAACTGCAAGCAGCCTGTGCCCGTAGGCAAGTAAAATGCTTTGACTCACGAGATTCTTTTTCACTTGAACCATTACCATGACGTAATTTTCTTTCTCAAATTTGCAAACTTAATAGAAATACATAATTAATCACAATTGAAACAAAAAAATTGCCGTTTGATTCTTGCAAAAAGATACTCATTTATCTATATTAATAAGTTAAATTTGAAAAAGTAGTCAATATAAAAGACAATTGATAATTTAGTGTTTAGTTTTAGTCAAATTGTATAATTGGTTTCATAAAGCTCAATTCAGATTTGCCGGGGTGGCGGAATTGGTAGACGCACAGGACTTAAAATCCTGTGGGTGTTTTCACCCGTGCCGGTTCGAGTCCGGCCCTCGGTACTATAAATTTTAATAGTAAGCTTCATCGTTTCCAAGTAGAAAATATAAATAAGAGATATAGGAAAATAGATGAGCAAGCAGATGGAAAGGAGTTCTTGTAGAATATTCTATATAATTAAAGAGGGCTCTTAGCTCAGTTGGTTAGAGTGTCTGCTTGACGTGCAGAAGGTCAGAGGTTCGACTCCTCTAGAGCCCACAGAAGTCGGAGTTGTCTCCGATTTTTTTTATAATTGAATTTTGTATAATGGAAAAAATCAAAATTACATTCCCCGACGGTAATTTTAAGGAATTTGAAAAAGGGATTACCGGATATATGATAGCTGATTCAATCTCACATCGATTGGCTGAAGATGCTTTAGCCGTAATAATCAATGGTGTTGTGCGTGATCTGAATCTTCCTGTAAACAATAATGCCGTTGTTAAATTTTTAACGTTTGAAGATGAACAAGGGAAAGAAGTTTATTGGCATTCTACCTCGCATTTGATGGCTCATGCTATTCAAGAAATTTATCCTGAAGCTAAGTTTGGTGTAGGTCCTGCCATTGAAAACGGTTTTTATTATGATATCGATATAAATTCAAATTTGACCGAACAAGATTTGAAAAAAATCGAAGATAAGATGAATGGGATTTCAAAAAGGAATAACCCATTCCTAAGGGAAGATCATTCTAAAGAGGAAATAATCGAATTTTTTAAGAAGAAGGGAGATAATTACAAGATAGAAATTTTATCGGGAATTGATGAGAATTCGCAAGATATAAGTATTTACAGAGAAGGAAATTTCGTTGATTTATGCAAAGGTCCTCATCTTCCTTCAGCAGGTAAGATCAAGTATGTAAAATTACTGAATATATCAGGTTCATATTGGCGCGGTGATGAACATAATAAACAACTCCAAAGAATTTACGGCATTTCGTTTCCTAAAAAAAAGCTGCTTGATGAATATCTTGAGAAGCTTGAGGAAGCAAAAAAACGGGATCATAGAAAATTGGGAAAAGAATTGGGAATATTTTTTTTCTCCCCAAAAGTCGGCAGTGGTTTACCTATTTGGCTTCCCAAAGGTGCAATATTAAGAGAAACTCTCGAAAATTATTTAAAAGATGAACAACGGAAAAGAGGATATCTTCCTGTAATTACTCCGCATATCGGTAATATTAATCTTTATAAAACCAGTGGGCATTATCCATATTATAAAGACAGTCAGTTTCCACCTATAAAATTTGAAAAGGGCGGTGAAGAATATTTATTGAAACCGATGAATTGTCCTCATCATTTTCAAATTTATCTTTCCAAGCCAAGGAGTTATAGAGATTTGCCTATCAGATACGCAGAATTCGGTACGGTGTATCGCTATGAACAATCGGGAGAATTAAACGGATTAATAAGAGTTAGATCTTTTGCAGTTGATGATTCGCACATGTTTGTACGACAAGATCAACTTAAGGATGAAGTTTGCAATGTGATCGATTTAATTCAAAAAGTATTTTCACAAATGGGCTTTAATGAATTTGAAACACAATTATCGTTTAGAGATGATAATGTTGAAAAATATGGAGGCGATATTCATTTGTGGGATAAAGCTCAACAGGAAATTAAAGAAGCCGCTGACGAAATGAAACTTAATTATCATATTGAGGATGGGGAAGCTGCTTTCTATGGACCTAAAATAGATTTTATGGTTAGAGATGTACTAGGAAGAAAATGGCAGTTGGGTACGGTTCAAATTGACTATGTTATGCCCGAAAGATTTAATCTGGAATATACCGGGAAAGATGGTCTTAAACATCGGCCGGTGGTTATCCACAGAGCCCCATTTGGTTCACTTGAAAGATTTATCGGAGTATTAATTGAACATTATGCAGGTGAATTTCCTCTCTGGTTAGCTCCTGTTCAAGCCGTTGTGATCCCGGTTTCACAGAATTCCATCGATTATGCGAAGAAAGTTTACCGTCAATTGATTGACAATGACTTTAGAGTGGAATTGGATGAGAGGAATGAAAAGGTAGGTTATAAAATCCGGGATTGGGAAACACAAAAAATTCCTTATATGTTGATTCTCGGTGAAAAAGAGCAAAATGCCGGTAATGTTTCTCTTCGTCGGCATAAAAAAGGCAATTTGGGTTCTTTGTCTTTGTCGGAATTTATTGATAATATTAAATTTGAAATTCAAAATAAAATTATAAAAACAAATTAGTGAGGTAATTTATCGCTTCAAAAAATAGTGTTCGAGTGAATGAGGAAATACATTCTTCAAATGTAAGAGTAATTGATGTTGATGGAAAACAATTGGGAATATTTACTGTTAAAGATGCTTTGAAATTATCCGGTGAAAGAGGGCAGGATTTAGTGGAAATTGCCCCTCAAGCAAAACCGCCGGTTTGTAAAATAATTGATTATGGAAAATTTAAATATGAACAACAAAAAAGAGAAAAAATTCAAAGAAAAAATCAGCAAGTTTCTCTTTTAAAGGAAATTAGGTTACATCCGAATACTGACGTGCATGATTATGAATTTAAAGCTAAGCATGCTATAAATTTTATTGAAGAAGGTAATAAGGTTAAAGCGGTTGTGATGTTTAAAGGAAGAGAAATGGCTTATAAAGAGCAAGGTAAGGATTTATTAAACAGGCTTATTGAGAAATTAGTAGATATCGCTAAGGTAGAAACTCCAATTAAAATGGAAGGGAGAAATATGAGCGTTATTTTAGTACCACTTAAAACAAGAAAAACGAAAAATAATTAGGAAAAAATTATGCCTAAAATGAAATCAAATAGCGGAGCAAGAAAGACTTTCAAAAAAACGGCTTCGGGTAAATTTAAAAGAAAAAAAGCATATAAAAGTCATATTCTTTCTTCAAAATCCACAAAAAGAAAAAGAAAATTAAGACACTCAACTTTGGTCGCCGGTTCCGAAAAGAAACGCGTTAGATCGATGCTTCAATAATGTTAACGAAAAAAGGATAAGGAAAATGCCACGTTCTAGAAATAAAGTAGCTTCTCATAGAAGAAGAAAGAAGATATTAAAACATGCTAAAGGCTATTGGGGTGCGCGTAGTAAAGTTTATACAATAGCTAAAAATCATGTTGAAAAAGGTTGGACTCATGCTTACAGAGACAGAAGATTAAAGAAGAGAACTTTTCGAAAATTATGGATTGTAAGAATTAATGCCGCTGCAAGGGAAAACGGTATAACATATTCAAAACTTATCCATGCCCTTGATGAGAAAGGCGTTGAAATCAACAGAAAAGTTTTAGCTAGCCTCGCTGTTGAAAATCCGGTTGTTTTTACTGAGATTGTTAAGTTTTCTGTGAATTAATTTTAGTTGCCCTCTTTAAGTGTAGAGTTCATCTATGTGAAGAGGGTATTTTTTTAAAAAAACTAAATCATTTTATATCTTTATTTAATTGTTTTATCTGAAAAATGTCCGGTTTATCCGTACTTTTGATAATCATATTTATAAAATTCATAATCAATATGATAGATAAAAGAATGTTAAATTAAATTAAAATGCACAAAACTTTTTATTCCTATGCTGGACGATAAAATAAAAAAAATTACCGGTGAATTTCACAGGGAAATATTAAAAATTAACGATATTAAAAAACTTGAAAATCTAAGGATAAAGTATTTAAGCCGAAATGGTCTGATCTCAAGTTTATTTAATGAACTTAAAAATCTTTCTAAAGAGGAGAAACCTGAATTCGGTAAACTTCTCAATAATCTTCGTAACATGGTTACGAATCAATTAACTTCCACAAGGCAAAAATTTGAATCGGCTTCACAAGGTCCGACAGAAAAGATAGATTTATCTTTGCCAGGTTTCGCCGGAAGTATTGGAAGTAAACATATCCTCACACAAACTTTAGACGAAATAAAATCAATTTTTAAAGGAATGGGGTTTTCCGTTTTCGAGGGACCGGAACTAGAATCGGATTATAATAATTTTGAAGCATTAAATTTTGCTCCTGATCATCCGGCGCGCGATATGCAAGATACATTTTTTATAAATAAAGATTTTGTTCTCAGAACCCACACTTCTCCTGTACAGATCAGGGTAATGAATAGCAAAAAACCTCCCGTGCGTGCAATTATGCCCGGCAGGGTTTACCGGAATGAAGCTGTTAGTTCTCGCAGCTATTGTATGTTTCATCAAGTGGAAGGCTTGTACGTGGATACAGATGTAACTTTTGCGGAATTAAAAGGTACGTTGGTTTCTTTTGCAAAACAATTTTATGGTGAAGATACAAAGTATAGATTCCGGCCGAGTTTTTTTCCCTTTACCGAGCCTAGTGCGGAGATGGATGTTACTTGCTATTTGTGTAATGGAAAACAAACCGGATGGTTGGAAGTTCTTGGTTGTGGAATGGTTGACCCTAATGTTTTTGGCTTTGTCGGTTATGATTCTGAAAAATTTACCGGCTATGCGTTCGGGATGGGTATTGAACGGATTGCCATGCTTAAATATGGAATTACCGATATTAGGGTATTCTTTGATAATGATTTTAGATTTTTGAAACAGTTTTGATGCGGAGATAATACAGTGAAAGTTTCACTTAATTGGTTAAAAGAATATGTTGCTCTAGACGGTATTTCCGTAAAAGAAATCAGTAATAAATTAACTATGTCCGGGTTAGAGGTCGAAGATATCGTTGAACAGAATGAAATATATAAAAATTTTGTTGTAGGATATGTGAAGGATACAAAGGAACACCCTAATGCGGATAAACTTTCGTTATGTACGGTTTCTACCGGTACGGAAGATTTCGAAGTAATATGCGGTGCACCTAATGTTGAAAAAGAGCAAAAGGTAGTATTTGCTAAAATCGGGGCAATCATTCCAAAAGGAAAATCCCAATTAGGAAAAGCAAAAATTCGTGGAATAGAATCTTTTGGTATGCTCTGTTCCGAGGCTGAACTCGAACTTAGCGATAGCCGTGAAGAAATCATGGTGTTGGACAAGCATCTTAAAGAAGGTACTCCGATTACTGAAGCATTGTCTTTAAATGATGTAATAATGGAAATCTCGATTACTCCTAATCGTGCGGACGCACTTTCACATATCGGTGTGGCAAGAGATTTGGCGGTTCTGTTAAAATGCAAACTTAAGATACCGAGAATTAAGTTTTCAAAATCAAGCATACCGAGAAATGAACAAGTATCGGTAAAAATTTTGGATACCGGTAATTGCCCTCGTTATGTAGCAAAAGTTGTAAAAAATATAACCGTAAAAGATTCACCTGAATGGTTGAAAAGTAAATTAATAGCTATCGGATTACGCCCGATTAACAATGTAGTCGACACAACTAATTTTGTTATGTATGAGACCGGACAACCGTTGCATGCATTCGATTTGAAGAAACTTCGTGGAAGAGAAATTATTGTAAAAAGTACAAGTGAAGAAAGTGTTTTCAAAACACTCGATTCTAAAAACAGAAAACTTCCGGCTGGAACTTTAATGATTTGCGATGCCGATAAATCAATAGCTATTGCCGGAGTAATGGGAGGTGAAAACTCTGAAATAAGTAACCAAACGGTTGATATTGTAATTGAAAGTGCTTATTTCAATCCGTCAAGTATCCGGAGAACCTCAAAGATTTTAGGATTGAGTACTGAAGCATCTTACAGATTCGAAAGGGGTTGCGATCCGAATAATGCATTATATGCTGCACAAAGAGCTGCACAAATTATTTGTGAGCTTTCCGGGGGAGAAGTAGCTGAAGGTGAGGTTGATGTTTATCCTCAAAAAATAAATGAATGTGAGGTACGTTTAAGAATTAACCGGGTTAATAAGTTACTTGGTTATGATATTGAAAAGAAGAAAATTCTTTATATTCTAATTGGACTTGGTTTTGAGATTACATTTGAATCAGATGATGAATTACATCTAAAAGTTCCTACCTATCGTCCCGATGTTGAGAGAGAAGCGGATGTAATAGAAGAAATAGCGCGTATCAACGGTTATGACAATATTCCTACAATTGAAAAAATATCAATTACTTTAGATCGTAAACATGATGAATCGGAATTTGCCGGTAAAGTTAGAAATATTGCCGCCGGTTTAGGATTTTATGAAATGATAAACAATCCATTACAAAGCGAAAAAACAGCTTCTTTAATAGGTAATAAAATAAATGGTTTTGAAATATAATTGCGATACACTATAA
>CAJXGP010000044.1 GCA_913053915.1 uncultured Ignavibacteriales bacterium
TATACATTCGGCTCAATGATCCGCTCAAGCTCTGCAACAAATCATTGTCGCAAACGCGCATCAAGCACAGCCCACGCCTGTCTAAAATCATCTTCGCGGTTACAGCGGTCGAAGGGGGCGGTGTAGGTGATGGTTTTCTGTCTTGGGCCACCGGGCAGGGTGTCGTCTTCTTTGGTTTGAAGAATTTCCGTGCCATCCGGCAGGTCGCGGATGTCTTCCCAGCCGATGGTTTTTTGTTCTTCACGGCCATCGGGGTGGCGGATGGTACAGGGGGTATCGTTTTTGCCTGCCTTGCGGGGCAGGCCAACGCCAACCAGGCCTTTGCTGGCGGTGAAGACGATGCGGCCATTGGCATCGTACCAGGTATCGGTTTCGTACTGACGCATGACCGGGAACTGGACGCGGTAGAGGGTGAGCAGTTCTTCCAGGGTCAGGCCGAGTACCTGTGCGGCCAGTACATCGATTTCCACCAGCGCCTGACGGCGGGTGTAGTCGGTGCGCAGGGCGCAGTCACGTTGCCAGTGAGGGGTGAGGTTTTCGAAGAAACTGTCGGGCAGGCGGGGATCGGTTTTGGTCCAGCGTTGCTGATTGAAATCATCTTGCCATATTGATTTCCATAAACTCGCATAATGTTTTGTCAGTGAAATGAGCCCCAAAGTTCTAGTCAATATTGGAAGTTCAAGAAATTCAACTTCAGGCAAGCCGATCCTATCCAGCCATGACTTATTCACGTGACCTGTTCCTGTAGATTTTATAAAAAAATCGGAAATAAGTGAGACATTTATTCTTGTACTAATATGCAGAAGTATCCACCTCCGGATAAAATCAACCATCATCCGGCTGATTATCAATACCATCTGCGCCAACATTATGAGATAAATAAAACCAATGTTTTTATTTGCAATACCGGTATCTACAATTGCCTGAGTAAGAAACGGAAAAATTAACTGGAACAAACTGCCAAGCAGCAATCCAATTAATAGTTGTCCGAAAAATTTTTTATAGCGTAAAAAATAACCAAAAAGGAATTTCAGACTTTTACGATTTGTTTTGTCACTTTCCTGTTGGTAGAATGCTTGTGTAGGCTCTATAAGCAAGACAATTCCTTTATTTTCTCCCCCTGATTTTGTACTTATCCAGTGTTCCTTAAATAATTCTTCGCTATAGGTAACAAACCCGCATCCAGGGTCGGCCACATGCACTTTGGCTTGTCTTCTGAAAAGATTTTTTGGTTTTATTTTATAGACAACAACAAAATGTTCCTGATTCCAATGGACGATACAAGGCAAAAGGGCTTCTTTTTCAAGCTTATCAAAAGTTAAACGTCCGCCCACTGTTTTAAACCCGATCTGTTCGGCAGCTTCACTAATAGCCAAAAGAGAAACTCCCTCTTTTGATGTAAATGTGATGCTGCGTAATCTATCTAATGAAAACTCTTTTCCATAGTATTTAGCAATCATCTTAAGCGATACGGGACCGCAATCCATGGCGTCTGGTTGAATTTCTGAAGGGAAACTACGCATTTTACAACCTGTTCAAATCTTGCTTATTACTTGATTTCTTTTCGAAGATATTTTTGAACTGGTTAAAATTATATTTAACGGTTATTTTCAACCAGCGGGTATCCATGTAACCCTTTTCTTCCGATTCTATATTCGTATATTTATCATGCCATGAATATGTTGATGTTCTGAGAAGATCATTGACTGACAATGATAAATACAGTTTTTTGTTAAACAATTTGGTATAAATACCGGTAGATAAATTATAGCTTTTGCCCCAGTATGTTATGCCCCCGTCGCCACTGCTCGAATAATCAAAATCAACATAAAACGTAGTGTTTTTTAATACTATAAATTCGTTGTTCGTTTGGAAATACCAAATAGGCTTTTGGATTATTCTTGTTGCATTAAGATAAGGCACCTTGATGTAGGGTTTTGAAATGTTGAAATAGGTGTAATTAGTGTAAAACTTTTTTGAGAAGTTATAACTAATACTGACGGAATAAAGTTCCGCTTTATTAATATTTATATACGCGTATTTTGTAATGTGGGGATTGTTTTTGTCTTTGGTTGCTACCTGTGTTATTCTATCAGCCTGTTTTACATAATCAAAAATAACAGAAAGGTGCTTAAACAAAAGCAAGCCTAACTCAAAATTGTCGCTCAGGGTTGGTTTTAACAATGGATTGCCTATAGTGTAGGATAACGAGTCAAGATAAATTATTCCGGGGTTAAGCTGTTCAAAAAGCGGCCTGGTTATTCTTTTGGAGTAACTCAAAGAAACATTGAAGTTGTCCAAAGGTTTGTACCCAAACAACACACTTGGGAAAAAATTGTGGTATGACCGGTTTATAAAATCAGTTGCACTATCTGTTATGGTTATTTTCGACAGGGTATATTCATACCGGACACCCGCATTGATCTCAAATTTATTCAATTTTTTATTTACCGTAATATACGATGCCGTAACCTCATCCTTTATGTGGTTGTTTATAACAAAGTTTGCCGCTGTATTTTGACTCTCAATTTTGCTGTTACCGTTATTTTCAGTTAACGAATATTTTGCTCCGATTTTCGTTTTCCAGTATTTAAACAATGTCCTGTCCAAATCGGCCCTTCCAGTATAAACACTGTATAAACTGTTGTTATTCGATTTTGTAAAAATTTCATTTAAAGTTGACTTGTCCCGTTCAGTTATGTTGTTGTTGCCCGTTAATTTCATTCTGGCATAATCAGCTATTATTGAAAGTGTTGTAATGGAATCAAGTTGTGATTTGTAGTTTAGGTTCAAATCGTAAAAGTTGTTTTTACCTTTTTCATAGTTTATTACTTTCCACGGGGCAACCGAATGAGCGCTTTCAATTGTCTGGTCTGTAAACGTAGTGTCCTTTTCTTTTGAAAAAGAAGAAGAAAATTGAAGCCCAAATACATTATTGCTGTCAATTTGATAATTGGCACCGTAAAATATGTTGTGGGATTTATTATTGGTAACGGTATTATCAATATACTTTTTAATAATCGTATCATTAGGTAAATAATTATTCACGTATCCGTTATCATTCTGGGTGGAATTGGTGTTTGTGTATGAATAGCTAAAATAATTGCTCAGTTTTTTTATCTTGCTGTTTAATTCAAAACCGGAGGAATTACTATATCTACGTCCGAAATATGCATTGTTATAAACAAGAATGTTCAGTTTGTCCTTTGTTATTTTTTTTGTTGTAATTTTTAACACGGCATGTCCTGATGCACTGTATGCTGCCGACGGGTTTCTGTCCACTTCAATGTTTTCAATGTCATCTGACTGCAACAGTGTTAATTCACTATTTGAATGGATTTCTTTGCCATTGATATAAATGATGGGGCTTCCTTTTCCGAGAATAGTAATATCATTTTTGTTATCAACTATTACCCCCGGGCTCATTTTAAGCACATCCATTAACGTTCCAGCATTACTTAAAGACGAGTGTTTTACGTCAACTACAAGATTCCCATCTTTCATTGTAACCACAGGCCTTTTGGCAACAATGTTAACCTCTTTTAAAACAAGGGGATGCAATATTACCGTGCCCATATTTATACTCTCAAGCTTTTTTGTATTGAAATTCAGATACTTTGTTATAAATCCGACACTTGAAAGTTGCAGTATATATTTTTCCGGTTTTAGGTTTTTAAAATTGAATTTTCCATCCATAAAAGCATCGCCCTGTACCATTGAACTATCTTTTACATCTCTGACAATGGCATCAAAATATTCAATTGGTGCATTCTCTTCATTTGTTACTGTTCCTTGAATAGATGTTTGTTGGGCTTGAATGTTGCTTATACATAAAAGAAAAATAAATAATAAAATATTTTTCATTTTGTCTGATATTAAGGTCTTTATATTTATAAAAAAGAGAGATTATTAAACATTAATGGGGCACGTGAACATCTTGGATCAGGGTAATCCCAATTTTCATCACCATATGCTTTAATAATATCAGCCCAACATTTATTTACATCGGAATGGCAGCCTTCAAATATCTTGCAAGATTTACATGCACTATTATTTGAAAAGTCTTTTCGTTGTAAGTTTGCTAATAATATTGATTTGGGAGAATTCCAGATTTCAACAATACTATTTTGTTTTACATTACCAACAATAAAATTTTTATTCCAGTATAATTGTTCACAAATTGTTACTTGACCGTCAGGCAAAATAAACATGTGTTCTTGATTTGCTGAACAAGATGCGCCAGAAAAATTAGAACTGCCTGTAGAACAACTATAAAACCCTCTTTCTGTGTAGGATGTGTCAAGATTAATGGTAAATTCATACCTATTCTTAATATTATCAATAAATTTTGTGATATCAATAAAATCTTTTTTAGAAATCCCCCAATTAGAAAAGTTTATTTCTCTGTATAATGAATAAAATGCCGGGCCAATGTTAACAGAAACAATAGAAGCATATTGTGATAAAAAGTCTAATAATTCTTTGATATCATTTACATTAGAGTTAATATTTGTTAATGTAATTGCAATCTGAATTTCAAAATTACGTTTGTTAAGGACATCCAAAGTGTTGGTAAACATCTTTCTATATGATTTCGAAGACCATAACCCTAACATACATGATAAGATCTTCTCACTAATACTATCAAAAGAGAATTGGATTTTTTTTATACCAATACTTTCTAAGAAAGCAATATCCTTTTCATTTAATGGTTTCTTTGTAGAAATAATATCAGGATAAAAAGAATATTTTTTTAATTCAATTAATACTTCTTTCCAATCAGGATATGAGAATATTTCACCTCCAATTACACTAAAACTATTTACATTTAATTCATATGCTTGCCGAATAATATCTTTTATCTTTACTAATGGAAGATAGTTTTTAACTTTATGGTTAGTATCTGCATAACAGTATATACAGCTTGTAATACAAACATTTGACAGCATTAATGTAATAAACATAGGGCCAGTAAACACCCGCTTTGTTTCAAAATCTAAAGTCTCATATTCAAAATCTGTAATTGAAATTCTTTTATAGGTACATTCTCCTTGAATTATGAATTTTTGAGGGATCTCAAATTCGTTTCCGTTAAATGATGTATAGAACCCCTTATCATTATCAATATAAGGTTTAATTAGATTTAACCCCTCTTTAAAAGTTATTCCAATATATTTTGATAATTCTTCAACAGAATTATTGAGAGTTAATCCATGAGTAAAAAAAGAAAATAGCTTAGCTTGTTCAGGGTGTATCATTGAAACCCATTCAGGAGTTCCTCCATTTTTTATTTTCTCTCTTGATGCGATAAAACTACGGTATTTATCATGCCGTAAAATATAATCTTCATTTAGAGAATATACTTTAGTAATATCCATAATGTTATACCTTAAACGGGATAAATACTGTCAAAACTTTATGAGGTATGTAATCACTGCCCGTGATTTTGTTAATACGTTTGATAATCAGTATATTACTAAAACATTGCAGGTTTTTTTAATGTCTTGATTTACAATTCTTTTGCATTATTGACGGGAGACGATTACACACCCCATTTAAATTATTATAATTTCTTGATAGCACCACTCTGACAAGAAACAGCTTTTTTATGGCATTTGATTGTTGCCTTTCTACATGAAAGGCTGGCAGAATATAATCCACCTTTTACAGCCATTAATTCAAAATAATTTAATTTTTCCATTTTAGTAAAATTTTAAAAGTTAATACTATACATTGCCACTGCAATGCGTTAATAAATCGACCTTATTTGTGCACTTAAAAACCAAGATAAAAGTAGTTTGAAATTTCGTATAAATATTAAAATGAGCCCCTTATCTAATGAGTGGCATATTGATGTGAATGAACGATTCATTATAAGTGATGAGTGGCACAAGTTCGAGCGGTTTATCCATTAGATTATTTTTAAAAATGCGGAGAGTCTTCTTCTTGAAATAATAAATTCTTTGTTATTTAACATTTTTACAATTGGTTTTCCATTGTTTTGGTAAGAGTCAACATGACTAAGATTAATCAGCGTATTTCTGTTCACACGAAAAAAGCCCATATCAGAAAGGTCTCCTTCAAAATCTTTCAATAAATGTGATACCGAGATATTTTCCTTCTCATCTAAAATATAAATTATTGACAGATAACCATCACATGATATATGTGAAATCCTTTCAATATCTATTTGATGAAATCTCGCTTTTTCATTAACAATTAATTTTTGCCCTTTTTGATGATTATAGTTTGTTTTCATTTTTTAGGTTTTGCTTTTACGCAGCAGGGTGGTTCGGGCTCTGTTGATTTCTTTTACAAAGTTAAAAAAAAAACGAAAAAACCAAATTTTATCCGGGTTTTTAACAAAATTTAACATAGTTGTATTTCGGAAAATAATAACAGGCAGCAAAGTTACGGTGATGGAAAAAAGAGTACTAAAAACAGGAGGATGCCTGGTTCGGTATCCTTTCAAGTCGATTAGGACCTGAAAGGAGAAATATTACTGTCATTACCAACAGGAAAATTAGCAGATCCAGTGGGGAAAATCATTTTTGTTAATTGTTATAAATTCGGCATCGGGATAGGCTTTTTGCCAGGCTACCGGCTTTTTGGCCTTTTTATTTCCCCATTTTATTTCATAAGCCGTCAGCTGTCCGTTAATTTCTTCAACCAAATCAATTTCCTGCTGATCATAAGTTCTCCAAAAATAAAGGTTTGCAAAATCCATTTCATAATGGTGTTTTTTAAGACGTTCGGAAATCAAATAATTTTCCCATAAGCTTCCCGCATCCTGACGTAAAATCAGTTCGTTAAAGTTAGAAATAATAGCATTTCGGACTCCTGTATCGTAAAAATACCATTTTACCGATTTGCTGATTTCCTTTCTTAAATTTTTACTAAAACCACGCAAAGGAAAGATAATAAATACCTTGCTGAGCAAATCAAGATATTTGTCAACGGTATTTTTACTCATTCCCAACTTTTTACTCAGTTCGTTGGACGAAACTTCATTACCGATCTGCAAAGCAATCAGTTTCAGTAAATCCATAAGCCGGGAGGCCCCGCGAATACCATCAAGAGTCAATATATCTTTCAACAAATAAGTATGCACCAAATTATAAAGATATACTCGTTTTTCTTCAATTGTTTCATAGTGAAATAGTTCCGGGTAACTACCGTACAGAAGCCTGTTTTCAATCTCCTGTTTTGCTTCGATGACTGTCTGCCTTTGCATCAACTCGGACTGTGAGAAAGGGAATAGGTGGTAAGTGATACTTCTGCCGGTCAGGGGTTCCCCGAATCTGTTCAATAAATCAAAAGCCGAAGAACCGGTGGCTATTATTCTGATACCTTTTATTTCATCAACAATAAGTTTTAATATTTTGCCAATCTCGGGTATCGTCTGCGCTTCATCAATCACAAGTAACTGAATTCCGGAGAAGTTCCTCCGGTAAGAAGCAATGCTCCGGACTTTAAGAAGTTCTGTCGTTAAACTGTCTTCTGCATTTAAATAGAGAGCTTTACCTCCATAATTGTTAATAATTTGCCTGATTAAGACAGTTTTTCCGACACGACGGGCGCCCTGTAAAACGATGACCTTATTCGGTATTAAATTGCTTTCAATAGTTTGTTGTAATTGTCTTTTTAGTATTTCCATCCTTTTCTATTTTTTACAAAAATACAAATTTTGTCATTATATTGACATAATTTACGTAAATATTGTCATTACAATGACACTTTTTCAATTTATTCGATGAAATAATCCTGTTTGTTTTCCCGAAACGACGGCTGCCATAAATAATGAATACCTTATCGTCAGATATTAAATCTTTGACCTCATTATAGTATCGTGGTAACATAACAAATAAATTTTGAGGCAAAAAAAATTAATATTAAAATTCGGTGTGTTAGTCCAAATTTTAATATTAATTTTTGGAGTTACAGTCTGAAAGTATAGGTTTGCCCCGAAAAACTTTTACACGACCATTTTGTAAAAAAATCTCCGCTACCATAGTGGAATAAGGGAAGCGAAACAGGCCTATGAGGAAGCAGGGATAAAGATGCTGGAAGAACAGCTGGGGGGAATGAATTAGGCAGTCAGGGCAGGCTAAACATTCGCGTGCCGGTTAAGAGTTGAAAAACATATAACTCTTTTCAAAAATTATATAACGAAATTCAATATAAACAAAAGTACTTTTGTGCATGTAAAAAGGTAGTCATGAAAAGTAAAACACAAACCATTTAAAACAGAATAAAGCAAGTGTAAAAATAATTTAACCAAAAAAAATAAATATTATGATGATAGGATGGGGTGGCGGATTAATAGTAATGGCATTATTAATATGGCTTATTATCACAATGGTCAACCGCACTGGAAATAATACTTATGTAAGCAGCCAAAACACGCCAAAAAATACTCCTCTGGAAATATTGAAAGAAAGATATGCCAGAGGTGAGATTACCAAAGAAGAGTTTGACGAAATGGCTAAAAACCTTCGGTAAATTTAGAAACTAAACCACTTTGGATTTGAAATCTATAGGTTCAGGTGACAAATGAAATTCACTTAGTAAGTACCAAAAGACAAACAACAAACAACAAATATCAAATAATTTTCAATGTCCAAAATAGGAAAAACCAAAAATAAGATCCTAAAATACCTCTCTGTTGACTCATAGAGATGAAGGACGGCCATTAGGAAAAAAACAGAATATCAACTGTTTAAACTGTTTTGTTCAGAAGTTTTGGAATTTGAATAGGTGTTTTGGAATTTATTTGATATTTGTTGTTTGTCTTTTGGGGTTTAATTTTAGAATATTTACAGAAACTAAAGTCGTACTTAAAATGCATAGCTTCAACTAACGAATGACATACCGGAGAGCTATCCTGTTTACAGGATGTGTTCAATTCCGAAAAATTTATTGTCAGTAAAAAAAAATAAAAATGGAAACATACAAAAAATATGATAAATTCTCAAGGTTCTACGATCTGTTTGAGTCTTCTGCCGAAAAGAAAAAATTTGGAAACTGGAGAAGTATGTTGTTTGAAATGATTCCGGCGGGTTCATCGCTCCTGGAAGCGGGTATTGGCACTGGAAAAAACATTCCTTATTATAGCGAGGATATATCCGTTACCGGGATAGATTTTAGCAAAGGGATGTTAAATAAGGCAAGTGAAAAAATAAAAGCTCATCCTGAAAAGAAGGTAAAACTTTTGCAAATGGACATTACAGATATGGAATTCCCTGACAATCATTTTGACTATGTGGTTTCAACCTTTGTTTTCTGTACGGTTCCCAATCCAATGGCAGGGTTCAGAGAAATTAAGAGGGTGCTGAAGCCCGATGGAAAAGCAATATTTCTCGAACACATAAGAAGTTCCCATTGGGTTAACAATATTTTTTTGTATTCAATGAGCGGTATCACAATTCCTTTAATCGGTACCAGCATGGTGAGAAAGACAAAATGGAACCTGCAGGAATCGGGATTTCACATCATTGAAGAAAAAAATCTTTTTTCGGATATTGTGAAATTACTGGTTTGCTCAATATAATCATTCCCCTGTGTGCCGAATTTATTCATCATAGCCTGTCCCGATATATCGGAGGATGTTTATCCGGGTGGTGTGATAAGGAATATGCACGGCCTGCGCTCCCAGTTTCAACAGTGGCAGGTTTTTAATTTCCATCTT
>CAJXGP010000045.1 GCA_913053915.1 uncultured Ignavibacteriales bacterium
GTTGCATATTTTAGCATGGAATTTATGTTGCACGAAGCTCTTCCAATATATGCCGGCGGGTTAGGCAATGTAGCAGGCGATCAACTTAAAGCTGCCAGTGATCTCGGCGTCCCGGTTATTGGTATAGGACTTTTGTATCAGCAAGGATATTTTCGTCAGGTAATTGATAAGTATGGAGTGCAGCATGCAGTTTATCCATATAATGATCCCGGTCAATTACAAGTTACCCCCCTTCGTCAAGCAAATGGCGAATGGTTGCGTGTGAAGGTAGAATTACCGGGTTACATGGTGGTTCTTCGTACTTGGCAGGTAAAAGTCGGGAGAACAAAACTGTATTTATTGGATAGTAATGATGCAGCTAATTTCCCTGTACATCGCGGTATTACAAGTGAATTATACGGAAGTGGGCAAGAATTGCGTCTTCAACAAGAGATTATACTTGGAATTGGAGGTTGGAAATTACTTACCGCGCTGGGAATTCAACCTCAAGTTTGTCATCTTAATGAGGGACATGCTGCATTTGCAGTTCTTGAAAGAGCACATGCTTTTATGGAGAAAACCGGACAACCTTTTGATGTTGCATTTAAGGCAACTCGAGCCGGGAATCTTTTCACAACACACACTGCAGTCCCCGCCGGTTTTGATGTTTTTCAGCCTTACCTCATAGAGCAATATTTTTGTGCCTACGCTGTTAATAAACTTGGTATTAAGGTTGATGAATTATTAGCGTTGGGAAGGGCGAATCAAAGTAATCAATCGGAAAATTTCAACATGGCTTATTTAGCAGTCAGAGGTAGCGGAGCAGTGAATGGTGTTAGCAGGTTACACGGTGAGGTTAGCAGAGGTATCTTCGCATCTTTATTCCCAAATTGGCCTGTGAATGAAATCCCCGTTAAACATATCACTAATGGAGTGCACATGACTAGCTGGGATTCTGAGGCGGCCGATGCCCTTTGGACTGAAGCCTGCGGTAAAGATCGATGGCGGGGCACTACCGAGTTACATGAGCAAAACATCCGAAATGTTTCCGATGAAAGAATTTGGCAAATGCGTAATTCAGCGAGTATCTCACTGATTAAGTTTGTTCGCGAACGCTTGTATATACATTTAAGTGCTCTGGCTGCTACTTCGTCCGATGATCTCCGTAATGTTAATCATTTCTTCGATCCCAATGCTTTAACTTTAGGTTTTGCACGACGATTTGCAACTTATAAAAGACCCAATCTTTTACTTCATGATCCGGAAAGACTGCTGCGTATCTTAACAAACCCGAAATTTCCCGTACAACTTATTATAGCCGGCAAAGCTCATCCTGCCGATAAAGCCGGACAAGACTTGATCCAGCAATGGATAAATTTTATTCAAAATACTAATGCTGAAAATCACGTTATATTTCTTTCCGATTATGATATGTTATTAACCGAACATTTAGTGCAAGGCATAGATGTTTGGTTAAATACTCCACGCCGTCCATGGGAAGCATGCGGTACAAGCGGTATGAAAGTGTTGGTTAACGGGGGTATAAATATTTCTGAGTTAGATGGCTGGTGGGAAGAAGCGTATTCACCTGAAGTCGGATGGGCTTTGGGTGATCGATTAGAACATGGAGATGATCCTTTGGTCGATGCTAAAGAAGCTGAAGACCTTTACACTATACTTGAGCAGGAGGTAATACCCGAATTTTATACTCGTAATGAAAAAGGTATTCCAACTATGTGGGTAAGAAAGATGAGAGAAAGTATGGCTCACTTAACAGCACAATTTTCGGCTAACCGGGCTGTTCGTGATTATACTGAACTTCATTACTTACCGGCTTCGATTGCTTATAATAAGCGTGCTGCCGACAAAGGCGAGGTCGCTAAGAAGATCGTTGATTGGAAGAACAATATTAAAAGTAAATGGATTGCACTTCGTTTCCATGGTGTTAATATTAAAACTACACAAAAATATCATGATTTTGAAGTCCATGTGTATCTCGATGAACTTACTAAAGATGACGTTAAAGTAGAAATTTATGCCGATGAAGCAAACGGTTTTAGCGCAGTTTGTAAAGAAATGAAGTATAATAAGCTGCAGACAGGAGCTATTAATATCCATGTATATACAGCCTCTGTTTCGGCGGAGCGTCCTGCATCCGATTATACTCCGAGAATAATTCCTTCTTTTCCCGGTGTTAAAGTTCCGTTGGAAATTTCTGAAATTCTGTGGCAGAAATAAAACTAAAAGAGCAAAGGATGAAAATCATGTTCTCATTAACCGGCAAGTAATTTTTAATCAAAAAATTGGAGTAAAGTTACACAATGAATGAACTTTCTTAAAATAGCACCGGTAAAAAATAATTTAACGAATGCCGTTATTACTTTTTCCATTGTTTGGGTGAGTGTGGGAATTATTCATAAAATCGATAAATAAATCCCTTTCCCTGTTTTTACAACTGCTTCCATACTTGGCTCTAATATTTGTCCTTACGGCTTTAACTTTTCTATGGAAACGGAACTGAACTACATAACGGAAACGGCTACATGGCTATTGAATTGAGTGCTGATTAAGAGCCTGTCGCGGGAAAACTGCACGGCGGGTTCTGTGAGGGGTATGTTTTCCTCACATATTTTTTTATAATATATAAGGAGTAAGACAAATGTCTGTTCAACAAAAAAAACATTATAAATCGCTTGTGGAAAATTTGCTTGGATATGCCGGAATTAAAATTAACGGTAGTAATCCTTGGGATATTCAAGTATTTGATGAAAGATTTTATAAGCGTGTAATTACCGAAGTTGAATTGGGCCTGGGTGAGTCTTATATGGATGAGTGGTGGAATGTTGAAAAACTGGATGAGATGATTTATAAGATTGTCCGGGCTGATTTACAATCTAAAATTAAGCATAATTATAAAATCGCTTTACAATTAGCCGGCTTTTGGTTGATCAATATGCAAACAAGACGACGGGCATTTATTATAGGTAAAAGACATTATGACTTGGGGAATGAACTTTTCCGGAATATGCTCGATAAACGGATGAACTACAGTTGTGCTTATTGGAAAAATGCTAAATCGTTAGATGAAGCCCAAGAAAATAAACTCGAATTGATTTGCAAAAAACTTTATCTAAAACCCGGAATGAGAGTGCTTGATATAGGATGCGGGTGGGGAGCTTTCTGTAAATACGCTGCTGAAAAATATGACGTTGAAGTAGTGGGAATTACCGTTTCAAAGGAACAGGTTTCTCTCGGAAAGGAGTTGTGTAAAGGATTACCGGTTGAATTCAGACTTCAAGACTACAGAGATCTAAATGAAAAATTCGATAGAATTGTTTCAATCGGAATGATTGAACATGTTGGGTATAAAAACTACTTGGAATATTTTAAAGTTGCAAAGAAAAATCTAAAAGACGACGGTTTGTTCTTATTGCATACGATAGGAGAAATACGTTCCCTTAAAAGTACCGATGCCTGGACTCATAAGTACATCTTTCCGAATGGTATGCTGCCTTCCATTGCGCAACTTTCAAAAGCAATTGAAGGGTTGTTTATAATAGAAGATCTGCATAGCTTCGGTTCAAATTACGACAAAACATTGTTGGCTTGGTATAAGAATTTTGAGGCTAGTTGGGAACACATAAAAAGAAATTACAACGACCGTTTTTATAGAATGTGGAAATTCTTTTTACTTTCGGCTGCAGGTTCATTCAGGGCAAGACATGATCAACTTTGGCAAATTGTTCTTTCGAAAAATGGAGTTTTAGGCGGATATGAATCTATTCGTTAGAAAAGGTTGGAATAAAATATTCCGGTTTAAGTAATTTCATGCTGGGGATAAAGGTTTACTTTTCGCGTGAATAATCTTAACCATACTGAATAATAAACAGGTGTTCCGTTTAACCGAGATTTTATAAGAGGAGAACCATATTTTTATAGTATGTTAAATTTGTAGGATTTTCTGTAAAAATTTTCTGAAGTCTAATCCAAAATTGAAGTTTAATAATAATGGGATGCCGGATTTTCAGGAATTAAAAAGGAGGTAATTATGAATTTGCACGAGATTTTAGATTTCGCTGCGGATCGCTTCCCTGATAAAGAAGCAGTTGTGTATGCCGGCGGAGAAATGACTTACAAACAGTTGAAAGAAAACGCTAATAAATTTGCCAACTATCTATTGACTAAAGGGCTTCAAAAGGGAGATAAAGTAGCTCTCATTTCTTTTAACACGCCTGAAACTTTAGTATCTTTTTTCGGAATATTAAAAGCCGGTGGAGTAGCAGTACCAATCAACTATAAATCGCAATCTCCCGAAATCAGGTATCTTGTAGAACACAGCGATTCGTCATTTGTGGTTTATGATCAGAGCCTGAGCGATGTTATTCTTAAAGGAGTAAGAGGAATAAAAGCTTTGCGCGGCGGTGTAAGCTTTGGAAATCCTGTTGATGAAAGTCATACATCTTATAAAGAGATTATTGGAAACTATACGGATATTACCCCGGAGCTTGAGATAAAAATGACAGATGTGGCGGAAATAATTTATACTTCCGGAACAACGGGCAACCCGAAAGGATGCGTTCTTACGCATTATAATATTTTTTTAGTTGCATTCATGGCAGCAGGAACATTTGGCTTAAATGTAAATTCACGCACATTACATGCAATGCCTCTTTACCACTCCGCCCCTTTAAATTTAATGATGCTCGGAACTACACTTGTGGGTGGAACGCATATTCTTTTACGGGAATATCATCCTCAATATTTTTTAGATTTTATCGAAAAGCAAAATGTTACTCATACCTTTGCGGCTCCAATTGCTCTGTTAATGCCGATGCAACTCCCAAATTTTAATTCATATAATCTTAATTCTATTGAACTCTGGGTTTACGGCGGTGGTCCGATAAGCAAAGAAACAGCACAATTGGTAATGCAAAAATACAAGAGCGATAAATTTATGCAGGTATACGGTCTTTCCGAATCAGGTCCTAACGGCAGTTATCTTGCGCCGAAAGACCAAGTAATAAAAGCCGGAAGTATCGGATTTTGCGGAACTATGAATGTTCATCTAAAAATTGTAAATAAACATGGAGATGAAGTCAAACCGGACGAAGTTGGGGAAATAATTATCCAATCCGAAACCAACATGAAAGAATATTATAAAAACCCGTCGGCAACACAAGAAACTTTGCGCGATGGATGGGTATATACCGGTGACCTTGCCCGCTGTGACAAAGATGGATATATCTTTATAGTTGATAGAAAAAAAGACATGATTGTAACCGGTGGGGAGAATGTCTACACTAAAGAAGTCGAGGATGTGCTTTTGCAAAATCCTTCGATCGCGCAGGCGGCGGTGTTTGGTGTGCCGCATAATGAATGGGGGGAAACCGTTGCTGCGGCGCTTGTTCTTAAACCTAACTCTTCCGTTTCTTCCGGTGAAATACTTGATTCATTAAAAAATAAAATAGCAAAGTTTAAAATTCCGCGAATTATCAAGTTTTATTCAAACCTTCCGCTAACACCTACGGGAAAGGTTATTAAATACCGGTTGCGAAGTGATTATTTAAAAGAAAGGAGTTGAGCCATGATACAAGCTGTTTATAGTGATATTCAATCACAAATTCAGTCTGAAATGAGAGCATTTGTTAAAGAAGATGTGCCTCGTCAACTTTTATTGGATCTGGATGAAGATAAGGTGAGATATCCGAGAGAGTTTATTGAAAGTGCTGCTAAAAGAAAATTATTAGGCCTGAGATTTCCGAAAGAATATGGTGGACGCGGATTAGGATGGAAAGAAGAAGTAGTTGGGCTGGAAGAAATAGGAGTGTTGGGAACGGCATTACCTTGTCTCTATTCGTTGGTAAGTATCGTAGGTGAAGCTATAAATAAGTTTGGTTCGCTTCAGCAGAAAGAAAAATATCTGGCACTAACTATCGCGGGTAAATTGACAACTGCCGAAGGATTAACCGAGCCACGCGGTGGTTCGGATTTTTTTGGTGTAACAACCACTGCTAAACGTGACGGCGATTATTATATCTTAAACGGTCAAAAACGATTTATTGTCGGGGCAGAGGGTGCCGATTACTTTTTTGTTTATACACGGACCGGGGATGATCCAAATGGTAAAAATTCGATGAGTGCATTCATTGTTGATAGAAAAATGGGTGTTGAGGTACATCACCTCTATGGATTGATGGGTACAAAAGGCGGCGGTACGGGTAGAATTGTTTTTCGTGATGTGAAAGTACCGAAAGAAAATCTAATCGGTGAAGAAAACGGTGCAGTTGAAATTTTTAATCAGATGATGATACCTGAACGAATGACAAGCGCTGCCGGAGCATTGGGAATGGCCCGGGCCGCTTTGGAAATTGCCGCTCGTTATAGTAACAAGAGAAAAGCCTTCGGAAGAAAGATACGTTCATTTGAAGCCGTCAGCTTTATGATTGCCGATAGTATAACTAAATTGGATGCTGCCCGTGCATTAGTGCATTCCGCTTCAATTGCAATCGATAATGGTGTGAATGGTTCTTTGCAACGAAGACTCGTCTCGGAAGCGAAAAAATTTGCCACCGGTACTGCATGGGAAGTTATAAACAATGCTATGCAAGTTATGGGGGGAATTGGTTATACTAATGTCTTTCCAATAGAAAGACTGCTCAGAGATGCGCGATTAATTATGATTTGGACCGGTACAAACGAAATTATGAACCTTGTCATTCAGCATGAATACTATAAACAGCTTCTTACGCCGGAAGGTGAATTCGTAGAAAAGGACCTGCGGGATGTCGAAGCTGATGCAGTCAATTCGGAAGAATTGGATGAAAAAGTTTATGAGTGAATAGTTATATGTAAAGAACTTTTGAGATATTCTATTGTAAGTGTAAAAGTTTTTTTTATACGATCGTAACAATGTATGGATGAATTATAATCACAATAGAATAAAAAGATCTGCGGACATAAATTCTGCTGCAACGTAAACAAAAGAGTGAGCTTGTAAATTGTTCAATGAGTCTGCAATAAAAATTCTTTTAACTTCGATTTTTGCAAAGAAACGGCAAATGAAATATATTAAACACTAGGTTTAATGAAATATTAAGTATTTGTTAAATACTTTGATATGAATTTATAATTAATATCAGATCATTATTGAAGCATTTTTACAAAGGGAGATTCTATGTCGAAATTAGGACTAGCCTTAGGGGGAGGAGGAGCGCGTGGTTTAGCTCATATCGGGGTGCTTAAAGTTTTAGATAGAGAGGGTATTAAAATCAATGCAATTACCGGCTGTAGTATGGGATCAATCATAGGGGGATTATATGCTTATTATGGGAGTGCAAAGCAAGTTGAAGATCACATCATGGAAGCTATCAAAGATCCTACTTTTGTTCATTTAGGTATTGATAAATTAAACGATAAACTTCTACATCCGGATAAAAATTATTTTGAACAATTGGTCGATTATGTCGGCACTAGACTTCAAGCATTAAAATCATTAAACCATCTATCTTATTTTGATGAGGAAGTTACCGGGAAAATTTATGAAATGCTTCCCGATGAGCAAATCGAAAATTTGAAGATAAGATTTTCAGCAATTGCAACCGACTTAATTTCCGGCGAGGAAATTAATTTTACCAAAGGAAATTTACGGGATTTAATTCGTGCAAGTTCGGCAATACCTGGTATTTTTCCACCGGTTAATTATGGAAAATATTTTCTTGTCGATGGAAGCGCTTCGGAAGGTGTACCTGCCGGAAAAGTTAGGGAAATTGGTGCCGATAGAGTGCTTGCAGTTGATGTAACGCGATACATCAAAGTTTTTGAACCTTCCAAAAATATTTTTGATATACTTTATCGTACTGAAGATATCACTTCTTATAATCTTTCAATTATTAGATTAAAAGAAGCCGATTTAATCATTCGTCCGGATGTAAGAAAACTTTCATGGGCTGATTTTGATCAAGTAACGGAAATTATTAAAGCAGGTGAAACAGCCGCAAATGAAAACTTAAATGAAATTAAGAAACTTGTTCATCGTAATTCATATCTGTTGGGAATTGAGCATTACATCAAAAAATTCAAAGGAAATGATTAAGCGGAAACCGGCATATTGATGAACAGGGAACTAATGTTAAAAACCCTGAAATCTAATCCTAATAATATATGGGATGTGATAATTATCGGTGGCGGCGCAACGGGATTAGGTGCAGCGGTTGATGCTTCTTCGCGTGGCTTTAAAACATTGCTTGTTGAACAATCCGATTTTGCCAAAGGTACATCAAGCAGGAGTACAAAATTAATCCATGGCGGTGTAAGATACTTGGCGCAAGGTGATCTTTCTTTAGTTTTTGAAGCCCTTCATGAAAGAGGATTGCTAATGCAAAATGCACCTCACTTGGTCGGTAATCTAAAATTTATTATTCCTATCTATGAATGGTGGGAAGGACCTTTTTATAATATCGGGATGAAAGTTTATGATATGATGGCCGGTAAATTTGGAATAGGTCCCTCTCAAAAAATTTCTAAAGAAGAAGCTCTTAAAGCCATTCCGAATCTTGATCAAAATGGTTTGCTAGGTGGAGTAATTTATTATGACGGTCAATTTGATGATTCAAGATTTGCTGTAAATCTTGCTCAAACCGCAGTTGAAAATGGAGCTACTGTTTTAAATTATATTAAAATGATAGGACTCTTAAAAGATGGCAACGGATTGTTAAAGGGGGTAAAATTAATCGATTTTGAAAATAATGAAACATTTATTACTTATGGCAAAACGATAATAAACGCTACCGGTATATTCGTTGGGAAAATTAATTCAATGGACGGTAACCAATCGTTGAAATCCGTTTCGCTTAGTCAAGGTGTTCATATAGTTTTGGATAATTCTTTTCTTCAAAGCGATTCTGCAATTATGATTCCACATACTTCCGACGGAAGAGTCCTTTTTGCAGTTCCGTGGCACAACAAAGTAATTATCGGAACTACCGACACCGAAGTACCTGAACCGACTCTCGAACCAAAGCCGACTGAAGAAGAAATAAACTTTCTTTTAAAAACTTCAGCAGCCTATTTAAAAAAAGTTCCTAAAAGAGGGGATATTTTAAGTGTATTTGCGGGTATACGGCCATTATCATTTTCAAAAGCAAATAATTCTTCTACAAAGGATATATCCAGAAAACATCAAATTTCCGTTTCCCGTTCCGGCTTAATTACAATATCCGGAGGTAAATGGACTATTTACAGAAAAATGGCTGAGGATTTAATTGATAAAGCAATTCTGGTCGGCGGACTCGAAGAAAGAGAGTGCATTACCAAGCATCTTCCTATCCATGGATTTATTGAAAATACGGATTTTGAAGATCCTCTGTATTATTATGGATCCGATACAAATCAAATTCAAAAAACTTTACCCGATGAAAATCCTGTATTAAGTGAAAAATTGCACCCTGCATTACCATATATCAAAGCGGAAATTGTCTGGGCAGTTCAGAACGAAATGGCGAGAACTGTAGAAGATTTTTTGGCTCGTAGAACAAGAGCTTTATTATTGGATGCTGCCGCCAGCATTGAAATAGCCGGAAAAGTTGCTGATTTGATGGCTCA
>CAJXGP010000046.1 GCA_913053915.1 uncultured Ignavibacteriales bacterium
AACAAGCACAAAGTTGAAAGGCGCCGATACAAAAAATTGTAGATAAAGTTGCCGGATACTTTGCCCCTGTTGTTATAATAATAGCTATTTTTGCCTTTATCGGCTGGTTCGACTTTGGTCCGCAGCCTAATCTTATTTATGCTTTAATAGTTTTTGTAACTGTGCTTGTGATAGCCTGTCCTTGTGCACTTGGAATTGCTACACCAATATCATTGATGGTTGGTGTTGGGAAAGGTGCTGAAAATGGGATTCTGATTCGAAGCGGTAATGCTTTGGAAACTGCTCAAAAAATAGATACTATTGTACTTGATAAAACCGGCACTATAACAGAAGGTAAGCCTTCATTGACCGATATAATTACTACGAATGGTTTTTTGAAAGATGACATTTTATCTCTTAGCGCTAGTGTCGAAAAAGCATCTGAACATCCTTTGGGAGAAGCGATAATTAAAGGCGCTGAAAAAAGAGCAATAGAACTTTTTGATCCGAAGGAATTCAATGCAATACCGGGTTATGGCGTTGTTGCAATGGTAGAAAAGAAAAAAGTTTTACTGGGTAATCTTAAGATGATGAAAAAATATTCTATAGAATTAGACAATCTCGAAGAGATCAGTAAAGAATTAGCCAATGAAGGAAAGACACCCATGTTTGTTGCAATTGATGGAAAAGCTGCCGGTATTGTTGCAGTTGCAGACACTGTGAAGCCCGATTCCAAAGAGGCAATTGCCAAGTTAAAAAAATTAGGTTTGGAAGTTGTTATGATTACCGGGGACAATTCTATAACTGCACATGCAATTGCAAAGCAGGTTGGCGTGAAAAGAGTTTTTGCAGAAGTTCTGCCTGTAGATAAAGCATTCAATGTTCAGAAACTCCAAAATGAAGGAAAGAAAGTTGCAATGGTTGGCGATGGACTAAATGATGCGCCGGCGTTAGCTCAAGCGGATATAGGCCTGGCTATTGGAACCGGGACAGATGTTGCAATTGAGGCATCGGACATCACATTGATTAAAGGCAGCTTGAAAGGCGTAGTGCTTGCGATTCAGCTTTCCAAAGTAACAATGAAAAATATAAGACAAAATTTATTCGGTGCATTTTTTTACAACGGGATCGGAATTCCCATCGCTGCAGGTTTGTTATATCCGTTTTTCGGTATTCTGCTTTCGCCTATAATTGCCGGTGCTGCTATGGCATTCAGCTCTGTTACCGTTGTAACTAATGCTAACCGGCTAAGAAAATTTAAACCTAAACTTTAAAATTCAGGATTCTGATGTCAATTTTATATCAAATATGCATTTTACAAGTTTCATTATTTAGAGGATGGAATAAAATAAGTTATCAAATTTCTGAATATAATATTCAAAAGACAAAAAATTATTTTTTTAGATGTAAAAGAAATGATTATTATTTAATTTCTACTTGAATGTAATCATTAGTAATTGAGGAGATCAAACAATGACAATTGAGCAAATAATAGTAACAATATTAGGACTTATCTTTTCCGGTTTAGTTGCATGGTATTTTTGGTTCTCAGAAAAGAAAAGCACTAAGGTTCAAGCTTCATCTACCGGAGTTCAAGAAGCTTTTATAAAAGTTAAAGGAGGATACACTCCTGATATTCTTGTTTTTGAAGCGGGTAAGCCAATACGACTAAATTTCCATAGAGAAGAAACAGCTTCTTGTTCAGAGGAAGTGATATTCTCGGATTTTAATAAAAAAGCAACTTTAACGCCCTTTGAAACTATATCCGTAGATCTGAAAATTGATAAACCCGGTGAATACGGTTTTCAATGCGGTATGGGTATGTTAAGGGGTAAAATTATAGTTGAATAATAATTCAGGTGTCATTTATAATGAAAATTTGTATAGTTTGTAAAAAGAAAGTTTATAATTCAAAATATAAAATATACAGCCGTGGACATGATTATGAATTATTCTCTGAAAATTGTGTAAAAATTTTTTTGGAGAATCCTGATAAATATTTGAATCCTGCTGATGTTAATAATGATTATATTAACTCAAAAACTAATAATACGAATGAAAAGAAAAATGATCGGCAATTTAAACTTTCATTATTTCCATAATCATTCTGTTTGAATTAATTTTTAAAAGAAATATAAACGCCGTCATCTTAATTTTAATAATTAATATAGAAAGGAATTGCAATGTTTGTCGACCCTGTATGCGGTATGAAAATATCAAATGAAGAAGCAAGTGATAAACTTGACTATAAGGGCAGAACCTATTATTTCTGTACAACTCTATGCCGTATAACATTTGAAAATGAATCGGAAAGATTTATCAAAGATAATGAACATGATATTAACCCTAAAACGCAAAATAGCTATTCTGAAGAATGAGGAGAAAAAACTTTGTTTTTTAATTCTCGATTTTACCTAAAAACGAAAGGCTTTTCTCATTTTCTGAACGCTCGGAATGGTAAAAAAACTAAGTTGCACTTTAGAGCTAAGGTCTAATTAGTTTATTTCAACCGAAAGAAATAAATATGAAAAAATTTTTAAATAAAACTTTTAACAAAATTAAAGAAGGAACATTATTATGATGGGATTTGGCGGATTAGGCTTAATAATAATTGTGCTGGCGATTTATTTGATTATGAGATACGTGCCGAATTCGAATCATCATTCGATGGAACAAGAATCTGCAATTGATATATTAAAGAAGAGGTTTGCAAATGGAGAAATCTCTAAAGAAGAATTTGAGGAAAAAAAGAAAACTTTAATTTGAATAACTAATAAATAGCACAAATGAAAAAATCTTATATCTCCGATGTAAAAACCAAAACTAGAATCACAAGGTTAACGTATAATAAAAATTCCAAGTTTTATGACTTTAGTGAATTGCCGGTGGAGTTTTTATTCTTTAAAAGATGGAGAAGAAATTTATTTAAACAAATAAAAGATGGAAATGTCTTGGAGGTTGGAATTGGTACCGGGAAAAATTTACCTTACTATCCGCGAGTAAAAAACGGTGTCGCTGTAGATTTAAGTGAAGGTATGTTGAAACATGCCAAGGAGTTGGCTGTAAAAAAGAATATTAAACTTGTACAATCAGATGCTCAAAACCTTCCTTTTCGGGATGAAAGCTTTGATATTGTGATTTCAACTTATGTGTTCTGCTCAGTCCCTGAGCCGTTACATGGATTAAATGAAATCAGAAGAGTATTAAAACTAAACGGCGAACTTATAATGTTGGAACATGTTCTTCCTCAAAGCCGGTTGCTTAGAAAATTATTTAACAAGCTTAATCCATTAGTTTTGAAAAAAAGCGGCGCCAATATCAATCGTGATACCGGAAACAACATTAAAAAATCAGGTTTTGAACTAATGAATGATGATAATTTATTATTTTCTATTTTTAAATTTTTTAAAGCAAAAAAAACATGATATTGTAATTTAATTGCTGAACTTGCAGCAAAGTTTCAGCAAGATTAAAGCAAGGAATATATTAGTTTTTCTGCTTTAGAAGTCATTCCTGTGAAACTTGCACTTTTGTAAATGATAATCGAAAATATAAAAGAGTTTGATTATATAATAGAGGGTTATTTTGAAAATGGAGATTGTCACATCAAAATATACGGGCATCCTTTCATTTCTAAGAATAAGAATAATAATTATAATACCGTTAAATAGCTGATGACAATAAGTAATTTCAAACTTTGCAAATTGAATGCATATAAAAAATTAAATATTCAACTGAAGGTAAAATGAATGTGTTCTATCTAATACTAGATACAATATTAATTGACAACATCGAGAAAAGACTTGACAAATGAAAATACATGGTTTATATTCACAACCATAGAATTTAACTAAATGGTAATCATGAACAGAACAATAAAAAATATAACCTTAACATTGAAAGCCGGTGAATATATTACCGACATGGGTTCTGTTGTGTATGTATCGTTAGGAATTCTTTCTTTAAATACTATCATAATAGGGATTACTCTAATTAGTGGTCTAACTCTAAACATTATCATTTTAGACTAATAATTAAGGTCAATCCCAAAATCAAAAATTAACAAAAAATTAAAATAAAATTTGAGATTGACCAAAATCCCAGTGATTATATTTGAAGGTTAAATAATTGTTAATTTTTGAGGCTTTAGTGAGATTTAATCATCAAAATAACGGCTATAATTTTGCTTTCAAAAGAAGTAATGTAGTGCAATCCATCCTCACCAAAAGTGTTGTGACTTTAGTACAACATCTCATCGAACGCTTCAGCCGGTTTATTAAAATATTACGCATTTATTATATGATTATTAGAAATCTATGGTGGCTAATAATTATCAGCATCTGATTTTAAGTTATTTACCATTATAAACTGTTGTAATTATCTTAATATTAGGTGCAAAAATGAGTATGATTAATAATATAATATTTCAGTTGAGGAATTCAACAAAAATTGAATTTACATTAAGCAAATTTAGAAATATTCGAAGCAATAATAATTTTTAGTTAAAATAAAAAAATATACGAAAGGGTCATAGAATGAGAACCTCTAAGCAGATGTTATCGGGGGCGGATATATTTTTTGAAAGCTTAAAACATGAAAAAGTTAAAATTATTTTCGGTTACCCCGGCGGAGCTGTTTTGAAACTGTACGAAAAGTTATATGATGTTGATTATTTAAAACATGTATTAGTGAGGCATGAACAAGGAGCAACACACATGGCGGAAGGTTATGCAAAGGCTACGGGGAAGGTTGGAGTTGTGTTGGTTACCTCGGGTCCAGGCGCTACTAATACAGTAACCGGGATTGCAGATGCATATATGGATTCTGTCCCAATTGTTGTTTTTACCGGTCAGGTTCCCTCTGCTTTAATCGGAAACGATGCTTTTCAAGAAGCGGATATTGTCGGTATTACAAGACCAATCACAAAACATAATTTCTTAGTTAGAGATGTAGCTGAATTGGCTTCTACTATTAAGAAGGCTTTTTATATAGCATCTACCGGCAGACCGGGTCCGGTTTTGGTAGATTTACCTAAAGATATTATTAATTCAGTTTGTGAATTTGAATATTCGGACAAGATTGAATTGCGCGGTTATAAACCGAATTTTATAGGACACCAAAATCAAATTAAGAAAGCCGCCAATATCATAAAGAAAGCAAGAAAGCCTCTGTTATATGTGGGTGGCGGTGTCATTATGTCAGGTGGTTTCCGTGAGTTAAGGTTGTTCGCAAAAGAAAATAATTTACCGGTTACTATGACGTTACAAGGACTAGGTGCCTTTCCAATGACCGATTCTCAATCATTAGGAATGCTCGGAATGCACGGTACATATTGGGCTAGTCAAGCAGTTGATAATTGCGATGTATTAGTTTCATTAGGCGCTAGATTCGATGATAGAGTTACCGGGAAAATAGAAGCTTTTGCACCGAATGCTTACAAAATTCATGTGGATATTGATCCTACTTGTATTGATAAAAATGTTATTGTTGATCTACCCATCGTTGGAGATGTAAAACACGTATTGGCGGAATTAGCATCCGAAATGAACGAACCTTTACCGATTAACGATTGGTGGGATCAAATAAATGCATGGAGGAAAGAATATCCCCTTAGTTATGAAACCGATGATGGTAAGTTAAGGGCACAATATATAATTGAAAAAATTTCCGAAAAGACCAAAGGCGAAGCTGTGATTGTAACGGATGTAGGCCAACATCAAATGTGGGTTGCTCAATATTATAAATTTAATAATCCGCGTTCTCATCTAACCAGCGGCGGTTTGGGTACGATGGGCTTTTCCGTTCCTGCCGCTATTGGCGCTGCTTTCGCTATTAAAGATAGACCTGTGGTATCTATTAGCGGTGACGGAGGGTTCCAGATGAATATGCAAGAATTAATTACCGCAGCTTATTATAAGTTACCTATAAAATTTATCATCTTAAATAACAGCTTTCTCGGTATGGTGAGACAATGGCAAGAATTATTTCATGCTGAAAAATTTAGTTTTACAGATCTTTCCGAAAGCAATCCTGATTTTAAGAAAGTAGGCGAAGCTCTTGGACTTAAATCTTTCTCCGTAGATAGTCCTCTTGCAGTTGATGATATTCTCGATGAAACTTTTAACTATAATGACGGTCCTATTTTGATTGAATTCAAGATTGTTAAAGAAGATATGGTATTTCCCATCATCCCTTCCGGCGCAACAGTTAAAGAGATAATGACAAGACGTCTTGATCCAAAGGAGATGGTATGATTACAAAAAAACACACAATATCTGTTCTTGTTGAAAATCATTTCGGCGCTTTTAATCGTGTAGCTACCATGTTTAGCGGTAAAGGATTTAATATCCACAGTATTTCAATCGGTGAAACAGAAACGCCGGAGGTTTCAAGGATGACTATCGTTACAGCAGGCGACGATAGAATAATTGAACAGGTAGTTAAACAATTAAATCGTTTGATTGATACTATAAAAGTTATCGATCTCACCGGCCAATACCGGGTTGAGAGAGAACTGGCGCTTATAACGGTTTATTATCAGAAAGGTAATCGTATGGAGATTACAAATATTTGTGAAATCTTCAGAGGAAATATTGTTGATATAAATAATAAGACATTAACACTTGGAATTACAGGTCCTCCGGACAAAATAGATGCAGTAGTAAATGTACTTGAACCGTACGGAATAAAAGAAATGGCACGTTCAGGTACAGTTGCGCTCAAAAGGGGTGAACAATTAAAACACGATAAATTTGATAAAAAAGAAATCCTATTAACATAAATTATAAGAGGTGAGTCAATGAAAGTTTATTATGATAATGATGCATCATTAGATGATCTATTGAACAAAAATATTGCTGTCCTTGGTTTCGGAAGTCAAGGACATGCACATGCACTAAATCTTAAAGAAAGCGGATGTAATGTTTGCGTAGGGCTTCGTTCCGAAAGCTCTAGTTGGGCTAAGGCAGAAGCTGCGGGATTGACAGTTAAAACTATTCCTGAAGCTGTAGCATGGGCAGATGTTATAATGGTTCTGCTTCCCGATCAAAATCAAAAAGCAGTTTATGATAAAGATATAGCTCCAAATTTGCAAGCTGGAAATACCCTTGCTTTTGCCCATGGCTTTAATATACATTATAAACAAATTGCTCCTCCGGAAAATATAAATGTGATGATGATTGCTCCTAAAAGCCCGGGTCATCTTGTAAGGCGTACTTATATTGAAGGATCAGGTGTCCCGTGCTTGATTGCAATACATCAAGACCCAAGCGGTAAAACAAAAGACTTGGCATTGGCATGGGCTAAAGGAATAGGCGGAACTAGAGCCGGAGTGATAGAAACTAATTTTAAAGATGAAACTGAAACGGATTTGTTTGGTGAGCAAGCAGTTCTTTGCGGTGGTTCGGCTGAATTGATAAAGGCCGGATTCGAAACTCTAATTAATGCAGGTTATCCGCCGGAGTTGGCATATTTTGAATGTATGCATGAAATGAAATTGATTGTTGATCTTTATTATGAAGGCGGACTTACTAGAATGAATTATTCCGTTAGTGATACTGCCGAATACGGTGGAATGACACGCGGCAAACGTTTAATAACTCAAGAGACTAAAAATGAAATGAAAACAATACTTGCTGAAATTCAATCCGGACAATTCGCTAAGGAATGGCTTGATGAATATAATTCAGGTCAGCATCTAATGGAAAAATTAAGAAAAGAAAATGCAGAGCATCCAATTGAAAAAGTTGGAGCTAATCTTAGAAAAATGATGAGTTGGTTATTTAAAAAAAATAAAAAGGAAGATGTGGGTGTATGAATTTAAAAATAGCCATACTCCCCGGTGACGGAATAGGACCGGAAGTTGTCGATTCTGCAGTCTCCGTTATGAAAGTTGTTGCGGAAAAATTTAATGTTACAATCTCCTTTGATTCACACTTGGTTGGAGGATGTTCGTATGATAAATATGGAACTCCCCTTACCGACGAAACATTAATCGCCTGCTATGATTCCGATGCAGTCCTTTTGGGTGCAGTTGGCGGACCTCAATGGGAAGGACTACCGCACAATAAAAAACCGGAAGCTGCATTATTAAAATTAAGAAAAGCACTTGGATTGTACACGAATATCAGGCCGGCTAAAGTTTATAAATCTCTTATCTCTGCTTCAACTTTGAAACAAGAAGTTATAGATGGAACTGATTTTATTATATTACGTGAATTAACGGGAGATGTATATTTCGGAGAACCCCGAGGTTACAATAGTGAAAAAGGTTGGAATACAATGATCTATACTCGCGAAGAGGTTGAACGAATTGCAAAATTTGCTTTTGAATTTGCTTCGAAACGCGGAAAAAGAGTTACTTCGGTTGATAAAGCCAATGTTCTCGACTGTTCCCAATTCTGGAGAAAAGTGGTTCATGAAGTACACGAAAATTACCCTGATATTACCCTAAATGATATGTACGTGGATAATGCCGCCATGCAAATTGTAAGAAACCCGAAACAATTTGATGTACTTTTAACTCAAAATATGTTCGGTGATATTTTAAGTGATATTGCTGCAATGATCACCGGAAGTCTTGGTATGCTTCCCTCTGCAAGTCTCGGTAAAAAATATTCGTTATATGAACCTGTCCACGGCAGTGCCCCAGATATTGCCGGTATGGGTAAAGCTAATCCGCTTGCAACAATTTCTTCTGTCGCTATGATGTTCAATTATTCTTTTCAAATGTACAAACTAGCCGAAGTAATTGATGCTGCAATAAATAAGACTTTGGAACAGGGATACCGTACAGCGGATATCTTTTTCCCCGGTTCTGTCCTAGTTTCAACTAAGAAGATGACTGAGGCGGTAATTGAGAATTTTAATCAAATTTATGATGAACAAGCTTTGGGTGTATTTACGCTCTAATTAAAAAAATCATATAGATTGGAAAACAACTTAAAACGTATTTTATAAGAGGTATTAAAGTGAATAATAGAATATTAATATTTGACACAACCTTAAGGGACGGTGAACAATCTCCGGGGGCGTCCTTAAATGTTTTTGAAAAATTGGAAATTGCCAAGCAGCTTGAAAAGTTGCGTATTGATATAATTGAAGCAGGATTTCCTGTCTCATCCCATGCCCAATTTGAAGCTGTACAACGAATTTCCGATGAAATTCATAATTCGGTAATAACCGGACTTGCGAGAGCAAAGGAAATCGATATAGAAACAGCCTTCAATGCATTAAAGAATGCTGATAAATTCAGGATTCATACATTTATCGGAACTTCCGATATTCATATTACCGGGAAATTCGAAAATGCAAGATATGGAAAAACACTTTCCGAAAAGCGAAAGACAATCTTAAAAATGGCTCAAAATGCCGTTACCTATGCAAAAACATTTACCGATGATGTAGAGTTTTCTGCAGAAGATGCCGGACGCACCGACCTAACATACCTTGCTGAAGTTATTGAAGCCGCTATAAATGCCGGGGCAACAACCGT
>CAJXGP010000047.1 GCA_913053915.1 uncultured Ignavibacteriales bacterium
CCTTCGGTCGAAATGACAAATCGTTCAAATGTCTTATTTTGCAGAAACTCTAATGTTATTCTTTACAAATTTTAGGCTATAAAATATCTCATTTTGAGAATAATCTGTAAACATTTGATACTCAAAAGTAAAAACAGATGAGCATAGTTCAAAAAATTCATTCCCGTTAGGCGTTGTTCTTATGTAAATTAGGAATGGATTAAAAAGAACACCGGATATGTAACAAATTCCGAATTCCATTGGAACAACATTATGAGTATCCTGGTTTTTAGAGTAAATTCATAAATTAAAAGTAAAAGAGAAAATTTTAAAAAAATTGAAAGGACGATAACTATTTAAAATATCAGATTCGTTAAAATCCTTTTAACATAAAAATATATACTTTAACCGGACAAAAAAGTTAAAGGAATAAAAACTAATTTTTAAACTCATTTATTAGACTGCTTTTTTAGGATTCTCTTTCCTCCATTTCCTAATATAATCGGCAATTACAGTGGTTAGTGCACCGGGTGTAAATAATTCTCCCACACCCATTTTTTTTAATTCATTTAAGTCTCCCTCCGGAATTATACCACCGCCCGTCAGTAGTACATCGTTGAGGCCTTTTTCTTTCATTAACTCGAGTACCTTAGGGAAAACAGTCATATGAGCGCCGGATAAAATACTTATCCCGATTACGTCAACATCCTCTTGGATAGCCGCTTCAACTATCATTTCAGGAGTTTGACGCAACCCCGTATAAATAACTTCCATTCCGGCATCTCGTAGAGCGGCTGCAATTACTTTCGCGCCTCTGTCATGACCGTCTAACCCGGCTTTTGCTATTAAGACTCTTATTTTTTCATAACTCATTTTTTAACCTCTTACTTTTTGAAATTACCAGGCGAATTTTATCGGCATAATTTTTCATAGTATTATTACTATAAGTTTTAAGATTTAACCTGAATTTAAAATCATCATCATCGAAGCGTGGAATTACATGAAAATGGAAATGAAAAACCGTTTGACCCGCCGCTGTTCCGTTATTAGCAAAGATATTAAAACCATCGGGTTCTAAACTTTCAAAAAGAGCATCAGTGAGAAACTGTGTCGTGACAATTAATTTTTCCAATTCGGCTTTCGGCACATCTAAAAAATTTTGATAGTGATATTTTGGAATTATCAGGGTATGACCATAGTTAACCGGACGAATATCAAGAAACGATATTATTTCATTTGTCTCAAATAATATTTCGGCATAAGCTTTTCGGGCTATTATATCACAAAAGATACAATTCATAATCGAAAATAGTTTTAATTTTTAAGTTGACACGAAAATACATGCATGACTATTATAAAAATTCAAGTTATTGATAAATAAAATCATAAATAAATCACCGCCGATAAAGTCTGCTTATAATTAACAAATTATACATAAAGTTCTATTATTTAATTGATAAAAGAATAACGGAAGTTTTAGTAAATATGATATCGCAATAAAGTTTTGTACTTCGAAAATTCACAAACTCAATTTCAAACAGACAAATATTTATCTTTTTTTGCAAACACACCGAATAAACCGCCTGTATGAATAAAAATACATTTCATGCCCAAATTTTTCAGTAGGAAGTTATCATAGTAAGCTTTGAAAGCTTTCCCTGTATAAGCAGGATCAAGAATAATTCCCGATGAATTTGCAAATTTTTTAATCAAAGTTAACTTATCTTGACTAATATTTTTATATCCTTCTTCCGAATACCCTTCTAAAATGCGTAAATTATCCCTTTGTATTTGGCAACCAAGTTGGTATTGCAGATTACAACCTTCGGCAAGATTCAATATTTTGCTTATCATCTCCTCTTTGGAATGGAGGACATTTACAGCATATACTTTTAAATTCAGATTCAACAGGGAAGCCCCGGTTAACAGCCCCGCTGCAGTACCGCCTGAACCGCATGCAGTTAAAATTCCTCTAATTTTTGCCAGATCATATTGTTTACTCAACTCTTGCATAAAATCGATATAACCCCAAATTCCGAGTGTAGTAGAACCTCCGCCGGGAATTACATATACTTTCAAACCTTTTTTTTCAAGTCTTTTCTTTTCATCAAACATTATCTCATTAACTTTTGTGTATTCTTTTTTATTAAGATAAATTATATCAGCGCCTAAAAATTTATCGATAAATAAATTTCCATCCGGTCGTTTTGAATCTTTTCCCCAGAGAAATAATTTCGCTTTTATTCCAAACTTTCCGGCGGCTATTACGGTTGCCCTGGCATGATTTGACTGTTCTCCGCCTTCGGTAAAAATAATATCAGTCCTCTCCTTCTGTGCCTGATACATTAAATATTCCAACTTTCTAACTTTATTACCCGAAAGCTCAACACCTGTCAAGTCATCTCTTTTTATTAAAAATTTTTTACCTTCAAAAGAAATGATTTTAAGAGGGGTAGGCACATTGGCAATTTTTAATTTCTTTGGTATTCTCATGATCTTTTATTTTGAATATATCTTGAATAATATAATCTGGCTCTTTCCAAATCCTCTTGTGTATCCACGGCAAGGCTTTCAAATTCCGTAATAACGATTTTAATTTTAAAACCGTTTTCTAGTATACGAAGCTGTTCGAGCTTTTCTATCCTTTCCAGGTCTGTTTGTAACAGCGAAGTAAAATACAAAAGGTCCTCTCTTCTATATACATAAAGTCCTATATGCTTATAAATATCTGCTTTATTTATCCGTTCGTAATCATTTTTGGCATCTCTTACAAAAGGAATGGGCGATCTTGAAAAATATAATGCAAAATTTTGATAATCAAAAACAACCTTAGTTACCGAGGGGGACCTAAATTCTTCAACATTTTCAATTTTTTTAGCTAATGTAGAAACCTTAACGGAAGGATCGAATAATAAAGGCTCAATTGCCTGATCGATCATTTCACTGTTAATAAAAGGCTCATCTCCCTGAATATTAACAATAATATTAGCCGAAGGATAATTCATTGCAACTTTGGCAATCCTATCTGAACCGGTTGCTATTTTTTTTGAAGTTAAAACCGCCTCGGCACCGAAGCTATTAACTACTTGTTTCACTTTCTCGTCATCTACCGCAATAATAACTTTATCGAGTAGCTTGGAATTTAATACACTTTCGTAAGTATGCCGGATCATAGGCTTACCTCCAATATTTGCCAAAGGTTTACCCATCAGTCTTGTTGATGCAAAACGCGCCGGAATTATTCCAACAATCATACTTTACTTTTCCCCCAATTACAATTATAAATCATAAACTCCAACATTTTTGATATTACTATTCAATGTAGAAGGATTAACTAATCCCTCTCGATTACTTTAGGAACTTTAAAATATTCTTCATCCTTATCAGGAGCATTACGCAAAGCATCTTCTCTTTTTATAGATTCTTTAACTATATCTTCTCTGAATACATTACTGCCTTCACTAGGATGTGAAAGAGGTTCAATATTTTCAGTATTCAACTCGTTTAATTTTTCTATGTATTCAAGAATTTGATTTAACTGTTTGGTAAAGTCCTGAATCTCATCCCGGTTGAACTTTAATCTGGCAAGTTCGGCTATATATTCTACATCATTTGTAGTTACCGGCATAGTTTAATTTCCTTTCTTCAAATTTTTGATAACAATTTGTCTGACGTTTTCCATCAATTCCAATTCATCTTTTCGGGAATTCACATTAACAGTATTAATCGGTTCTCCGAAACTGATGTAAATTGTGCCGCCTTTGATTTTAATTCTTTTTTTTGGCATTATCTTATCGGAACCGCTTACCGAAACAGGTACAATAGGATAACCGACACGAGAAGCTAGATAGAATGCACCGCGTTTAAAAGGTTGTACTTCGCCTGTTTTACTTCTCGTGCCTTCGGCAAACAGCAGGAGCGAAACATGTTTTTCCGGCATAAATTTCTTGGCATACTGAATACTTTTTAGAGCACTTCCGATATTTTTCCGATCAATAACTATATATGGGCCTAATGAAAGCTGCCAACCAAATAGCGGAATCTTAGCAAGCTCTTTCTTAAAAACTATGCTGAGTTTATTTGGAATTCCATATTGCAGTGCGGGAATATCAAACTGGCTGATGTGGTTCGATACAAAAACATAAACACTGTTTTTATCAAAATTTTCTAGACCTGTTATCTCTAATTTCACAAAGCTGATTAATAGTATCCCTTTTGAAAAAACCTTTGTCAACTTGAAATAAAGGTAAAAGCTCCTGTCAATAAGTGAAAATATTAGTGCAAATATGGATATAATTATCACATAAATAGTTAGTAAAACCAACTTAAGATAGGACAGCACTAATTATCCTCCAAATTTAGTTTTTTATCTGTATTAGACTGATTATTTAAAGCTCCATTTGAATTAGTTTCCGAATTTAATGATTTTTCATCAGCGTAATGATAATTATTGACCGCATTAACTCGTTTTTTTATGGATGGATGACTGTAAAAAAACCATTCTACAAATGGATGGGGTTCTTTATCACCTAGGTTTTGTTCGGTTAACTTTTCAAGTGTCGAGATGAAAGCCTCCTTTTTACCCGTAGCCTGTACAGCATATTCATCCGCTTGATATTCAAACCGTCTGGAGATAATATTTGACAACGGCATTTCAATAAATCCAATAACCATCCCCCAAAGAGCTAAAAGCGGTAATGCAGCTATTTCCGTAATTGATTCAAATCCAAACCATTTTAAGGAAATTTGATAGAGATACGAAATTAAAAAAAGTATGAGAAAGCTTGAAACTGTATTAATAAGAATGTTCTTCATTATATGTTTCTTTTTGTAATGCCCCAATTCATGAGCAATTACTGTTTCTATTTCATCATCGGAATATTTTTCCAGCAAAGTATCACTAAGTAAAATTCTTTTGGCTTTCCCGAGTCCTGTAAAAGCTGCATTTGCTTTCTTTGTATTCTTGCTCATATTAAATTTGAAAACATTCTCCACATTTATCCCTGCATTTTTCGCTAAGATATCAATCTTATTTTTTAAGTCTTCATTATCCAAAGGTATTACTTTATAAAATAAAGGAAGAATAAGTACCGGAATTATTCTTGCCAATATTACAGAAATAAGGAATAAAGCTATTGCAAACGGTAGCCACCATATATTTCCAAATTTATTAAGTATATAAAAAAATAAAAGTAATACCGGAATTCCAATTGCCAAAGAAACAAGAAGACCTTTTAATCCCTCCCAAATCCATTTCAAAAAAGTCTGATTCGAAAGCAGGTATTTATGTTCCAGATGATAATCGGTATAGTAATTAACAGGGGAAAAAATGATCATACCGGCTAGACCGATAACAAATGAAAAAGCTAAAAAAAGTAAGTATTGATTTGGGAGAAAATTGCTTAGGTATTTTTCAAGGATCAAACTATAACCGGTGGAAACGAATAGCAGTACTAATATAAAGCCTGCAATTCCTTTCCCGATGCTAATTTCCAACTTAATATTATTATATTTTTTTGAATCCATATATTTAAAATACACAAGGTTTAACAGCTAATCAATTTACTAAATAAGTTCCGGAATTATTTAGCCAGTTCATTTAGACTTTCGCTATGTATTATTTCTTTTATATATTTAATCTTTAAAAATCTACACTATAGGAAATGAACGATAAATACGAAGCGGTAATCGGTTTGGAAGTTCATACACAATTATCAACCGGTTCTAAAATATTTTGTGGCTGTTCGACAAAATTTGGGAATGCACCCAATACAAATGTTTGTCCTGTTTGTTTAGGACACCCGGGAGTACTTCCTGTTCTAAATCATAAAGTAGTTGAATACACAGTAAAAATGGGATTAGCAACTAATTGCAGGATTAACGAACGCTCGGTATTCGCAAGGAAAAACTACTTTTACCCTGATCTTCCAAAAGGATATCAAATTTCGCAATATGAAGAACCGATTTGTGAAGACGGTTATATTGTAATTTTTTTTGAAAACAATTCTTTTAAAAAAATTAACATTACCCGGATTCACATGGAAGAAGATGCGGGTAAATTAATTCATGATCAAGGTTTTGATACTTTGGTTGATGTGAACAGATGCGGTGTACCATTAATTGAGATTGTAAGCGAGCCCGATATGAATACTGCTACCGAGGCTTATCTTTATTTAATAAAAATTAAACAAATTGTTCAATACTTAGGTATTTGTGACGGAAATATGGAAGAAGGTTCGCTTAGGTGTGATGCTAATATTTCGGTGCGATTAAAAGATTCCAAACAATTCGGAACTAAAGCCGAAGTGAAAAATATGAACTCCTTCCGTAACGTGGAAAAAGCAATAAATTTTGAAATCGAAAGGCAGATTGATATACTTGAAGACGGCGGCGAAATTATTCAGCAAACGCTTCTTTGGAATGCAGATTTGAACGAAGCCTTTCCGATGCGCAGTAAAGAAGAAGCTCATGATTATCGTTATTTCCCTGAACCGGATTTGATGCCGGTTATAGTAAGTGAGCAATGGAAAAAAGAAATTTCCGAAAAAATGCCTGAACTTCCCGATGTGAGAAAAAAAAGACTAATCAATAAATATAATCTGCCTAAATATGACACGGAAGTCTTAACTCAGTCTAAAGACGTTGCCGATTACTATGAAAAAGTAATCGGTGTAACGGATGATTATAAAGCTGCAAGCAATTGGATTATGACTGATGTACTAAAAGTTATTAATGAAGGAAAAATTAATATTACCGGTTTCCCAATATCTCCTGAAAATCTAGGCGAATTAATAAATTTAATTAAAGACGGTACTATCAGCGGTAAAATTGCTAAAGAAGTTTTCCCGATAATGCTCAAAGAAAACGAAAATCCGTCCTGCATCGTAAAAGAAAAAAATTTAATTCAAATAACGGATTATGGAGAAATTGAAAAAATAGTGGATTCAATCTTAAATAAAAGCACTAGCGAAGTAAAGCAGTATTTATCCGGAAAGGATAAGGTGTTCGGATTTTTCGTTGGACAGGTAATGAAAGCAACGAAAGGAAAAGCCAATCCGAAAGTTGTTAACAAAATGTTAAAAGAGAAACTAAAAGCAGTGAAAACTAGTACGGAATAGATTACAAATTAAAGTTAAACTCAAAATGGAGTAAGAGATTGTCATTTAAAGAAAGTTTTAAAAAATTTATCGGTATAAAATCTAAAGAAGAAGAAAAACGGCCAAAAACGTTGAAAGAAAAGGTAAAAGAATTTATCGAGTCACTGCTTTTTGCCGGTATTGCAGCAAGACAGCTATTCGTATCACCCAAAATAAGAACTGCGAATACCAACCGGCTCAATGGAAAATACAATTGAAGTGGGAGACTTTGTTCTTGTAAATAAATTCATTTACGGTTCGGAATCGCCGAGATACATTCCACTTACACAAATTGCAATTCCACATTTCAGACTTCCCGCACTACGTGAACCTCGTAGAGGCGATATTGTTGTCTTTGAATTTCCAGGGATGCAAGATAGAATATTTGCAAAAAAACGGGGTGTTAACTACGTTAAAAGGTGTATCGGTACACCTGGCGATACAATTCAAATAATCGATAAGGTAGTTTTTGTGAATCATAAACAAATGAAAATCCCGGTACATATAAAATACTTAAATGCATTCCCTGAACCACGCGGATATGTCAATCCAAGAATTTTCCCAAAAGGTATACCTTGGAATGAAGATAATTATGGCCCATTGATAGTTCCTAAAAAAGGTTATACTATTCATTTAGATAAGAATAATGTTGAACAATGGGCTATTATAATTGACAGAGAATTCGGTAAAAGAGTGGTGGCAGTTCGCAATGGGGTAGTTACAATTGAAGGGAAGCCGGTAACTTCTTATACCTTTAAAGAAAATTATTACTTTATGATGGGCGATAACCGGGATAATAGTCTCGATGGTCGTTTTTGGGGGTTTGTGCCGCAGAATAACATTGAAGGCGAGGCTTTTATTACTCTCTTTTCTTGGAACAGGAATATCCCTTTTTCTGATCTATTCAGATTACTCGGTTCAATCCGGCCGGATCGAATTTTATTGTTGCTTCATTAAAATATGAGATGAATTTTTGTGTAATTTGACCGGTGTTTGTTTATATACTTCACTTTTTAATATTCAAATAAGTAAATGATTTTTAATATTGTAGAGACATATTTAAAAAAGTCATTTTTAAGTTTTAGATTTATAAATATTTACAAATATCAAAGTCTTTTCACAAGGAAAATACCTTTTTAAAGGAGACTCATGGATTTATTAAATCTTGATTACGAAAAGTATGAGCTAAAAAACGGATTGGAAGTAATCCTTCATAAAAATAACAACATCCCTATTGTTGCTGTAAATATCTGGTACAAAGTCGGTTCTTCCTATGAAAGAAAAGGTAAAACCGGATTATCACATCTATTTGAACACATGATGTTTCAAGGCTCCAAGAATGTTCCTAAAGAAATGCATTTTAAGTACATTCAGGAAGCGGGAGGTAGTTTAAATGGTTCGACTAATTTTGACAGAACAAATTATTATGAAAAGCTTCCCGGAAATTTTACGGAACTTGCTCTCTGGCTTGAATCCGACAGAATGGGGTTTTTGCTTCCTGCTCTTACTCAAGAAAAATTAAATAATCAGATTGAAGTTGTCGGCAATGAAAGATTGGAACGATACGATAACCAGCCCTATGGATTAGCTTGGGAGATAATTCTCTCAAATCTTTACCCTCCGGAGCATCCATATAACTCACCCACTATCGGCATCATGAAGGATATAAAAAGTTATACACTGGAGGACGTCTCAAACTTTTTTAAGAAATATTATGCACCTTCCAACGCCACTATGGTTGTTGCCGGAGATTTTGATGACAACTCCGTCAAAATGCTGATTGAAAAATATTTTGCAGAACTACCTTCCGGTAATAATGCAGCTCATTCTAATATATCTATTCCGTCTTTAACGAAAAATAAAAAAATAGTTCATAAAGAAAACGTTCAGTTAGATCGCTTATATCTTGTGTGGCATTCAACCGCCGCATACGAAAAAGATGATGCGGAGCTCGATATTTTATCCGATATATTAAGCGGCTCTAAAAATTCCAGATTATATAAAAATCTTGTCTTTGATAAAGAAGCGGCTATTGATGTTACCGCATTCCAGTTTTCGGGAAAATCAGCAGGTTATTTTATGATTGTTGTAACGGCAAAATTCAATGTAAAATTAAGCTATTTAAAACAGGAAATATTTAGAGAATTGGAATACATAACAAAAGAAGGTTTAACTGAAAAAGAACTTACTAAATCAAAGAACGGTATTAAATCAAATTTTATCTTTTCAATGCAAAACATTGATATTCTCGCCGATCTTTGCGATCAGCGCCTTGCGTGCTGTTTCAACAGTCATACCATCGCTAAAGGGCATATCCATCAACGCG